>CAZNJA010000007.1:0-2570 GCA_964573245.1 uncultured bacterium | reverse complement strand
CCCAATATCCTCAAATAGCCGTTGACTCCAGCGGCAGGGTATATGTTACCTATTACCAATATGATGGAGCTTACTGTCGTGTTTATCTAAGCCGCTATGATGGTGAGGATGTGCGTATCTGGGATAATGATACTGCAGATTGGGTCAGCAACTTCGCTAATGGAGATTCCATAGATCCGGGCGGCGATAGTTGTTATGCTTCCTCTCCCCAGATAGCTGTTGATTTAAGCGGTAGGGGATATGTTACCTATATGTATGGGCAGTTGCCAAAATCTCGTGTTGGAATAGACTATCGCATATATTTAGACAGGTATGTTCCACCAGTGTCGAGTGATGAGGATGGTAAAGAAGAAAATCCCAGTTATGATCCCTGCTTTCTTGAGAGTGTATTGGGAAAAGTAGCTAAGAAGACAGATGATATTATTGTGTTGAGACGCTTTAGAGATGAAAAGTTGCTAACTAATCCTGCAGGGAAAATCTTCGTGGCGGTTTATTATAAAATGTCTCCTTTGATGACTGGACTTGTAAAACAATACCCTGTTTTACATAATACAACAAGGGAGATTTTAAAACCTGTGATTTGGATGGCGAGAACCTGTGGAAGTTAAATTATTGATACTGACAAGGTTATTTAAAGGGAAAAGATAGTATTCTTCCCGTGCCGACAATAGAATTGCTTTTAGAGTCTTTTAAGGTATAATACACAGTTATGAAAACAATAAGCGGTGGCAATCGCAGAATTGTGTCAAGTAGTAAGTTTGCCCAACTTCTAAACGAGGGTTGGCATCAGGCGGATTTGCACGTCCACACGTTTTATTCTCATGACGTTTTACCTTCTAAGTTATTATGCCCGCTTGCCATTTATGAAAAGGCGCGCAAAAAAGGAATGAAATATATTTCTTTTACCGACCATGATACTATGGAAGCATATGAACATATCGGTTGGGATAGAGAGGGGCTTGTGCCGGGCGTGGAAATAAAAATTAAGGATATTAAACACGTGGGGCACTCAATCCATGTGAATGTATATGAATTGAACAAAGCCCAATTCCAAGAATTGATGCAAATAGCCAAAGTCAAACAAGATATTTTTGCTTTTATTTCCTATTTGAAAGAAAAAAGTTTACCTTTTGTTTATAACCATCCTTTTTGGTATGAAAACGGAGAAAGACCCAATTTCAAAGTCGTTCATAAATTCTTACAATTATTCCCTGTTACCGAATATAATATGCACAGAGTCTGGCAGAAAAATATGCTTGCTATGAAACTTGCCCAAAAATACAACAAAGGAATTATTGCCACAACCGATACTCATGTAGGCGATATCGGTAGAGCGTCCACTTTTGCAAAAGGCGAGACATTCAAAGAATATTTTCAAAATATCGTTGAAGGCAGAGCTTATTTAAATCCTAAAGATTTGACGACTAAAATATTAAGAGACGAAATTTCCACTTGGATAGAACTTATTTTTAGTTTGGATATAGGTAGGTTGGAGAAAGTGGTTCATACGCAAATTCGCACATTAAATTATTTTATAAACTTGTTTGAAAAAGGAGCGTTGGAAAATTATCCGTTTGTGCGCAGGTCGGTGGAAAGGTTATTGTCCGCAATCGCAAAGTCGGGTGCTCCAGCATTGTGCTATTTAAAACTGCAAAATATCCTTGTTTATAAAATGAACCGCCAGTTGCGGACGGTAGAAATAACTTAATCGGAATGTAGTTCCGATTATCCCGCAGAGTATCGGAAAAATATTGAAGGGGTTTTTCGATATCTTACGTCGCAGGGTTTACTAATATCTGGAATCGATTTTTCAAAATGGCTCATATTTTTGTATCACCTCTTTCCTGGGGTTTAGGTCACGCAACAAGAGACATCCCCCTCATAAGAGAACTTCTCAAACGAAACCACAAAATAACCATTGCTTCAAGCGGTCCTGCTCTTACACTTTTACAAAAAGAATTCCCGAAGTGTGAGTTTCTTTATCTTCCCGATTACCCCACTCCATATACCGGAAGCGCGTTCTTTGTTGTAAAATTCACGGCTTATATACCGCTTATGCTTCGTGCCATTCGCAAGGAAGAACAGAAAGCGCGCCAACTTTTCGAAAAAAATGAATATGATTTAATAATAGCCGATAATAGATTTGGGGTTTATTCGCCGAATATCCCATCTTTTTTTATTTCCCACCAACTGCGTTTTAGCGCCCCCAAAGTAATTCCTATTGCGGAAGAATGGGCGCAAAGCTTCAACAGCCGATTTCATAAAAATTTTACAAGAGTAATTGTTCCGGATAATAGCCCTGACACCGTTTCTTTGAGCGGGAAACTTTCCGTTAATAAAAGACGGGCAACTTTAGAGCGAATATATTACGCAGGAATTCTTTCCAGTATAAAAAAGTTGGATGTAAAGGAAGATATTGACTTTTTAATAAGCGTTTCTGGTCCTGAACCGCAGAGAACAAAAATGGAAGAAGTAATGATGAAACAGTTACAGAAACTCCCTGGTGTGAAAATGATGCTTTTAGGCAAGCCTTCAGAAAATCTCGAATATAAGATTGATGATTTAACTAC
>CAZNJA010000006.1:0-42909 GCA_964573245.1 uncultured bacterium | reverse complement strand
GCTTTTAGGAAACTTTCTCCAAAATCCAGGAGTAAGACTTCTTTATTCGACTATACCTAACTTTCAGATTTTTTGGATAGAAGAGTTCTGGGCAAAAAGGGAACCTATTCCCATTGCTTATTTTTGGAATGTGTTACAATATACGTTTTTGTATTGCGCAGGCATGCTTTTTCTAACGTGGAGTATCTTGGAAAACAGAGAAGTATCAGGAAGAAGATAAATAGAAAATCTCTGATAAAAAATCACTTTTTATAAAAATTAATCGTTATGGAAGATAAAAACAAATTCAAGAGAGGATTCCAGACAGCTTTAGCCGCAACTTTATTCCAATTTATTCTATCTCTCATTTTTTACTTTTTATATACCAGAATAGGTTCTCCTCTTGTTCTGTTGGAAAATTTCCATATCTTAATGGGAATACCGGTATTTGCCATTCTCCTGCTTGTTTTCCATCAAAGATACAGGGAATTGCTTGAGAAAGAGGAAGTTGAAGAGCTTACTAAAAGAGAAGGGAGGATTTTCCAAGACGATGAAAGCACCATTCTCATATCCCGCACCCGCCTGCGCCAAACGGAAAAATGGGCAGTGCCGATACTGGGTTTCTTAGTTTCGGCTGTTCTGATTTACGCGTCTTTTAGGGCAATATATTATTTTCGCGGGGAACCACTTGTATATAAAGCAAATCTGGCGATTTGTTTTCCTCTTATAGGGCTGACCTTCGCTATTTTTGTTTTTTCTCGTTATATCCTCGGGATGTCCCGCGAAAAACAATTAAATGACTTAAGCGCCATAGGGACATATCTCGGAGTCAATGCGCTATTCACTCTGCTTATTGCTTTATCTATCGCGTTAAGGAGTTTCGGGATAACAAGAATAGAATGGTTTATATTTTATGCCTTATGTTTCTTGCTCATGATTGTCGGGCTGGAATATCTTCTTAATATTTTGGTTTCGTTTTACCAAACAGCGGGAGCTAAAAAACGAGCACTCTTTGATTCCAGAATTTATTATTTTCTGGCAACCCCAGAAGAAGTCATACCTGCTTTTTCGGAAATAGTAGATGTCCAATTCGGCTTCCACATTACTCAAACATGGTTTTACCAATTTGTAAAAAATAGAATAGTGCCTTTATTGATGCTGTGGGCATTATTATTATATATTCTTACTTCTATCGTAATAATCCGGCCCCAAGAAAGAGCTTTTATGGAATTTTTGGGTAATCCTGTAAAAAGCGAACAAGGCGAGCCGGAATCATTTAAAGCCGGACTGCATTTTAAGTTTCCGTTCCCTATCGGAAAAGCAAGGATTTATGATGTCGATAGAATCAAAAAGATCCGTGTGGGAGTAGAAGGAGTAGAAGGTGAAAGGGTCCTGTGGACGGAAAAACATTATGCAGAAGAGTTTTTCTGGATAATCGCAAGCAGGGAAGGCATCTCTGAAGCCGAAAGAACGGGGACTGTTCCCATAAATTTTCTATCGGGAGCAATATGGGTTTATTATAAAATCAACCCCGACAATCTATTCGATTACGCATATAAACATTCGGCGCCGGAAAAAGTTCTTGAGGGAATTATATACAACCAGTTCACAAGAATGGTGATGAACATCGATTTTTTCGACATTTTACATATAAACAGGATTCCTTTGACAAATATACTAAAAGAAAAAGTGCAAGAAGCGGCAAACGAAAAAGAACTTGGCGTAGAAATAATATCGGTAAGTTTTGAGAGTATTCATCCTCCTCTTGAGGTGGCCCCCCATTTTCAAAAAGTCGTAGGGGCTATGGAGAAAAAGGAAGCTAAAATTCTCGAGGCGGAAGCATATTCTAATAGAGAACTTACCCTCGCGGACTATACCGCCTCTACCATTGAAACAGATGCCAAATCCTATAAAATCATAAGAACTTTGGAATCCGAGGCAAGAGGAGAAGAATTCAAGAAAAAACTTGAAGCTTATAACGAGAATCCTCTTATTTTCAAATACCGATACTATCTAAAAACTCTCGATAACAGTTTGATTTCTCCCAAAAAATACATAGTAATTTCGCCTGACAGCGACAGAGACGTAATCATCATGGACATGCAAAAAGGTTCTCTGCCGGATATTTTCCCTCTCGGCTTGGAGGCGGGGGAAGGAAGCTCCGCCTCGCCGTAAACGGCGAATCGAGGCATACTAAGGAGGTTAGAAAATGAAAAAAGAAAGAAATTGGAACCCTTACACTTTTTCTTTGGGATTGGTAATATTTATTCTGCTTATATTGTATTTAATTGCTTTTCAGATTCATGTGGGAGAGATGGCTGTAGTAACGACCTTTGGCAAGCCCACACGAGTAATAGAAGAACCCGGGTTATATTGGAAGGCACCCACACCGATTCAAAAAGTGGATAGATTCGACGCGAAGATACAAGTTCTCGAAAGTAAAATGGAAGAAAGCTTTACGCGTGACGGAAAAAACATAATCCTTATCACCGCTACTTTCTGGAAAATCAAAGACCCGTTGAAGTTCTTTAGGTCCGTAGGATACACGGATGAAGCTCAAAGGAAATTGGTATCTATAGTAAGGAACTACGAGCAGGGCATAATAGGAACTTACAATCTTTCCAATCTTATAAATACTAATGAAACAGAACTGAAATTGGACGAAATTCAGGGAAAAATTCGGGAATTATGCTCCCAAGAAGCGGAAGACATATATGGCATAGAGGTGCTTGATGTAGTGTTCAAAAGGATGCAATTCCCCCAAGAGGTTACGCGCGACGTATTCGAAAGAATGCAAAGAGAGAGAGAAAGAATCGCGGAAACATATTTGGCCGAAGGTGAAGGAATAGCAAGCGATATAAGGGCGCGGGCTGATGCAGAAAGAGAAAAGATTCTTGCTCAAGCCAAAGCCGAAGCAAAAAGGATTAAAGGAGAAGGAGACGCAGAAGCCGCTCAATATTATAAAGTTTTTTCGGAAAACGAAGAGCTTGCGATTTTCTTAAGAAAGTTGGAATCGTTAAAAACCACTTTGGAAAAAAATGCGACGGTAATTTTAGACCAGCGCACACCGCCGTATGATTTGTTGTTGGGAAAATATTTCGAAGAAGATAACAAATGATTAAACAAGAAAAACCGACGGAAAACAGGGAAAAACAGCAACCTGCTTTTGAATATCTTGCGAAAGCTTTGCGTTTGAGTTTCAACGCATTGAAGATAATAGTAGGTGGCCTCGTACTCTATTACATTGCTTTTTCGGGATTGTTTACCGTAAAACAGGATGAGGTAGCCGTCATATTGCGTTGGGGAAAGATTGCGGGAGTGGGTGATGGACGCGTTTTACAACCGGGCTTTCACTGGTCTTTTCCCGAACCCATAGACAAAATAGTCCGCATCCCGGTAAGGAGAGTAAAATCGTTGGAAATAAGAGAATTTTGGAGCGCCGACTTGGACAACCCTCAAATGTCCCCACCTGAATTCTTGATACCTTATCTTCACGGTTATTGTATTACAGGAGATAATAATTTAATCCATATGCGTCTGCGAGTTTCTTACAATATAACAGAACCTATTTCCTACCTCACAAAAGTAAAAGATGAGGAAAAGCTGATTAAATCCGTCATTTCCAATGCGGTGATAGAAACTATTGGAAATTCTTCGGTCGAAGAATCTTTGCGCACACAGTTGGAACGAATTAGCCGTTTAACACGTTATAAATCTCAAGAAATATTGGATTCGATAGATTCGGGAATAACTATAAGCACCGTCCACCTTGAACGCCCCACTCCTCCGCTTCGCGTAGTCGAAGCTTTTAACGGAGTAATAAGAGCTGAACAAATAAGGAGCGCCTACATAAACGAAGCCAGAACTTATGAAAACCGCGTAATAAACAGCGCCAGAGGCGACGCTTCGGTAATATTGGCAGAAGCTCAAACATACCGAAACACGGTTGTAAGCGAAACTCTTGCGGACGCAACTTACATACAAGAACTGACTCAAGAATTCCCTGAAGGCAGCGAAGAATTAAAAACTTACCTTTCTTATTTTTACCAAGAGAAAATGGAAGAACTTCTTGTCGGATTGGATGACAAATTTATTCTTCAATTGCCAGCCAAAGAAAAGGAAAACGAACTTAGAATATTGCTTGGCAAAGAAACAAAATGGGAGGGAGCCCGATAATGCAAGCCGAACTTTACCACCCGGTCCACACACATGAAGAAGAACATCACTTGGTGCGAGGACTTTTAATTACTCTTACAGGCGGAATTTTGATTTTTAATGCTTTTATAGCAAAACACCTTTTCCCTGGGTCTCCTTCTATAAGTGAACTCAGCGCTTTGGCAGGCGCATTGCTGTTGGGCCTTCCAATGATAATAAAATCATTCCGGGGATTTTTTACTGGGGGGCTTAGGCTAACCGAGTTGGCAAGCATAGCAGTTCTTGCATGTATAGCTTTGGGAGACTATCTAACCGCAGGCGTGGTCGCTTTCATACTTGTTTTGGGAGAACTTTTGGAGCACAGAACGGCGCTCGGCGCGCAAGAGGCGATAGAATCGCTCTTAAAGCTCACTCCTCCTGTGGCTCATCTTGTGAAAGACAAAGAAGAAAATGATGTCTTGGTAAAAGAACTTAAAACTGAAGATATAATACGAATCAAGCCCGGAGAAAATATTCCCGCAGATTCTATAATAGTTCAAGGAGACACATCTGTTAACGAAGCATCTATTACAGGAGAATCCTTCCCGGTCGATAGGAAAAAAGGCGACCGCGTATTCGAAGGAACAAACAATATAACGGGTGTAATACTGGCGGAAGTGGAAAAAATAGGAGAAGACACAACACTCGGAAAAGTAAAACAGTTGATATTAGAAGCAGAAAAAACACGCATTCCTATTATGTCACTGATAGAAAAACATATTTACTGGTATATTCCTGTTGTACTCATGATTTCGGCTTTAATCCTTTTCTTTACAAGAGACGCTTCAAGGTCTATTTCTTCCATTATTGTAGGTGTTCCCTGCGCGCTTCTTTTGGCAACTCCCACAGCTATCATAGCCGTCCTTTCCGTAGCAGCGCGAAAAGGAGTAATGATAAAAGAAGCTAAAAAGATTGAAACCACGGCAGAAATAAATGCTGTAGTCTTCGATAAAACAGGGACATTGACAACGGGAGAATTAAGAGTCACATCTATTCATCCTACGCGTGAAATCACTCCCGACAAACTGATTTATTATGCGGCAACATTGGAAAAACACTCTCTACATCCTGTTGCAAGAGCCATAAGAGAACTTGCTGCAAAAGCAAATATAAAACTGACAGAACCCGGGGAATTCAAAGAAACAGGTGGCAAGGGAGTAAAAGGCACTGTAGACGGGAAAACAATTGTAGTAGGCAGAGAGTCCTTTTTGAGGGAGAATAAAATAGGAATATCCGACCAAGAAAAAGATTCGGGAAGCATACTTCATATAGCTATGGACGGAAAATATTACGGCTGGATTCAAGTAGCAGATCAAACACGGGTTGAAGCAAAGGAAACAACCGAACAATTAAGAAGAATCGGGATAAAAAAACTCGTAATGCTTACAGGCGATAAAAAAGAAGTTGCAGAAAGAATAGCAAAAGAATCCGGATTCGAAGAAGTTGTCGCCGAGTGCCTGCCGGAAACAAAACTTGAAATCGTGGAAAGCCTGCAAAAGAAAGGATATCGCGTGATTGTGATAGGAGACGGGATTAACGATGCTCCGGCTCTTGCAGCAGGAGATATAGGCATAGCAATGGGCGCCATGGGCAGTGATGTGGCAATTAATAGTGCTTCAATTGCTTTGATGTCTAATGATTTAAGAAGGGTCCCATTTTTCCTTTCCCTATCGCGTCTTGCACACCGTATAATTTATCAAAATATAGCATTGGGAGGAACATTCGTTCTTGTTGGAATGACTCTCGCGGGAATGGGCATAGTCAATCCGATCATAGCTGCCCTTTATCATGAGGTTGGCTCACTTGCGGTTATTTTAAATAGCGCCAGAATAGTAAAGTTTGAATAGCCCAAAGTTTAAATTGAAGGAGTTTTAATATGGAAGAATTAATTAAAGTGCAAGGTGTTACAAAAACTTTTAAAGATTTTTGGGGAAAACCAAAAGCGATAGCTATTAAAAACTTGTCGTTTTCGGTAGAAAAAGGTGAAATTTTGGGGCTTCTTGGACCCAACGGAAGCGGCAAATCCACCACGCTTAAATTGATTCTTGGTCTTCTTTATCCTACCCGCGGCAGAATATCAGTTTTTGGAAAAAATCCGGGAGATAACGTTGCTAAACAGTTTATAGGCTATTTGCCTGAAGAAGATTATCTATATTCTTATCTAAATGGGCGCGAAACGTTGGATTTTTACGGGAAAATATTTAATCTGCCGTCCAAAATGAGAAAAGAAAGGATAGATTTCCTTATAAATTTATTGGGAATAAAGGCATATCAAAGACGAAGTGTGGGAGAATATTCAAAGGGTATGGCAAGAAGAATCGGGCTCGCGCAGGCTATGGTAAACGACCCTGACTTATTGATTCTTGATGAACCTACAAGCGGGATGGATCCAATAGGGATAAAAGAAATGAAAGACCTATTTTTGGAACTTAAATCAAGAGGCAAGACAATGCTCATCTCCACGCATCTTTTATCAGATATTGAAAATATATGCGACCGTGTTGGGGTTCTCTATCAAGGAGAGTTCGTAGCAATAGACAAAGTTGATAAATTGTTGCTGCCTTATCAAAATGAAAGCCATCGCCTGGAAAAGTTTTTCCTGGATAAAATATATGCAGAGAGAAATGAAAGAGAGAAACAAAGAATAGCCGCGGCTTCAAGAGAAAAAAAAGAAAAAATCTCCCCGAAGAAGCCAGATGAGGTGGATAAAGAAGTTCTCCAGAATTTATTACATAAAGAATGAGGATTTAGTCAATAAACGATAATTTTATAATTTGTTTACGAAAATTTACTATTGGTGGGATGCATACGCATGAACAAAAGAATTACAGCCGTAGCTAACAATACTTTCCGAGATTATTTATTTACTCCTACTTCCGTTGTCCTAGTTGTAATATTTTTGTTGATACCTTTTTTATGTTCAAACTTATTGGGAGACGGAACGGCAGAAGGGAAATTTAAAGTTTTTGTTACCTACTCGTTTATAATAAGTTCTATCATTTTTACCTTGGCAAATATTTCTTTCTCCTGCTCTTCAATAAGCGGAGAGTGGAAAAAGAAAACTTTGTTAACCCTGGATGTTAAGCCTATCCGACGTTGGGAAATAATTTTAGGCAAATGGCTTGGGATGTTGTTTATAAATATCGTTCTTATAGCTTGTTTTCTATTCTCAATGGTTTTTTCTTCCCTGTTTGTTTCTCATCATTTGGCAGAAAACTTTCCAGAACATAAAAGTATATTTACAACGGAAAAGGAGTTATTTCCTACTCAAACCAACAAATCATATCAAGGTAATTCTTTGGGGTTCATGTCCTTTTTAAATATTAGCAGAGACAATAGAAGAGGAATTTATTCTGTCCCGGCAAAAGGAGAAATGACTTGGAATTTTGAAGGTATTCGCCGAACTTCTATCCATCAAAATTCGCCGGAAAGTTCAGATAATTTATATTTGTCATACCGTTTTAGGACGGCTGGAGAAGAAGAACAAAATGTTTTAGGATATTGGCTCGTGGATAATCCTTCTCTGTCTGCTCCTTTTGAAATTGGGACAAATCAGCCGAAGGATAAGGTTTATCGCCTGCCAATTCCTATAGAAGCAGTAAGTGAGAACGGAGAATTGAATATTACCTATTTAAACATAGACCCCGCAAATATTAGCGTTTTGTTCTCTGCCCAAGAATTGAAAATACTCTCTCCCGAAGGGAATTACTGGGTAAATCTTGTCAAGGGCTCTGTAAATATTTTAATGCTTGTGACATTTATTTATTCGGTGGGTATTTGTTTATCATGCATTGTTTCGCATTTGACGGCAGTTTTGACAACATCCATTTTAATATTTACATCGTATTTGCATGAGTTTATTGATATAACTCTTAGCTCTATTCTAAGAGAAGTGCAAGCACAAGAAGAGATTGAAATTGTGCAACGCATCTCTTATCCCATATTAAATTTTATCTCTTCTATACTTCCCCCTTTAAACGAAGCGTTGCCGCATTCTTACATTGGCAGTGCTATTCTAATACCAACTCATTATTTAACCTCCATTTTTGTAAGAATAATTGTTTTAGGAGTTTTACCCTTGTTATTTGTAGCAATGATTTATCTTTCTCATAGAGAATTGGGAATCCCAAATGAATAGAAAGAATAAAAGTATTACAATATTTATAATTTCCTTGCTATTTTTTTATGCTTGTTCTTATCCGCTTTTTCAGGTCCACGATCGATTAAGTTCCATTTTGCCTGAAGAAACCACTTTAAAGAAACTCCCCCCTGAACTGGTTTTTACGACAGTTTTTTTAGGCGGGTTTAGAGGAATACTCGTGAACTTTTTATGGTTGAGAGCGCAAAAGTTGCAAGACGATGGAAAATATTTCGAACTTGTTCAACTTTCCGATTGGATAGGATTACTTCAACCTGATTTGCCTGCAATTTGGAAATTCAACGCATGGAATCTTGCCTACAATATTTCAGCTCAATTCCCTGCCGGGGAAGAAAGATGGAACTGGATATATCAAGGAATTAAATTATTGAGAGATAAGGGATTGAAATATACTCCTAATTCAGCAGAAATTTACAAAGAACTTTCATGGATACAATATCACAAAATTTCCGAGACTTTAGATGAATTCAATGCATATTATAAGAAAATGTGGGCGAAAATGATGAAGGATGTTTTTGGTGATATAACTTTAAAAGAAATGGTTGCAAATTCTTCTTATGAAACATTGCTTGAAGACAAAAATATAGAAAAGATAATCTCGTCTTTCAAGGATAAACAGATAGACATCGTCAAAGACTGGAGAAAAATTTCCAAAGACAATTTTTCCGAACTTCCTGAAAACTTAAAAGAAATTACTGAAAAATCTTCCTTTAGAAAGTTGGAAGCTTATTTAAGGGGCAAAACCCTTCGGGAAGAATTTAAAATGGACCCGGAATTTATGCTGGAACTGGAGGCAAAGTATTTCCCCTTGAACTGGAAATCATCCGCGGCGCATTCTCTTTACTGGATAGAAAAAGGCAAACGTAACACCAGTGACATGGTAGATATAGACTATCACAGAATGGTTTATTTCTCTCTTGGCCATTTATGGAAGTGGGGAAATGTTGATATAAAAAAAATAGGGGGGGAAGAGGTTTTGATTCTTGCTCCTGATTTTAACGTCGTTCCCGTATTGAACAGTTATTATGAAGATACTATACAGAAATTAGAAGAAAAAATGACAAGAGGAGTAAAAAGTGCTCATAGTAACTTTTTAAGTGAAGTAGTAGTTATGGCATATACAATGAACAACCTGCCTATTGCACAAAAATATTTTATTTACTTAAGAGATAAGTATCCTGGAGAAACAGCTAACCTCTCTTTTTCGGATTATGTCAGCTCTACATTCACAGAAAGATTGGACGAAGCGTCCATACCACAGATAACCGGAATTCTTTTCGGAATTATGTATCAAAGTTATTGGGCGCTTGCCACAGGAGAAGACGAACGTTATGCAGGATTACAATCTTTGGCTAATTCTGTTTATACAAGAATGGCGGCAAAAATCTCGCGCTTTCAAAAACTTTTTCCAACTTTCGATGCTCTACAAAAATCCAGCTTGGAATCTTCTCTGCCGCTCATGCCCGAAGCGATTGCTTCATCTCTACGCAAGCGTTTGGGCATAGAAGAACAAAAATAAAAAAACTCAACCCGCCACGTAAATTGCGACGGGTTGAGGAACTGCTTTCCTTAATTTCCGACGCTAGATAATCTTGCTGAGCTCTTTATATGAACTTTTGAGATTTTTGTATAGGTTTCTATAAAGCGCATAGAAGTTTCTATATATAGCCGCGTTTTCTTTGTTGGGTTCCTGAACCGCTCCGAGCTCAATCACCTTGCAAGCGTCTGCCACATCTTTATACGCACCTACTCCTATGCCCGCCAAGAGTAATGCCCCGTATGGCGCGCCTTCTTCTACTTTAAGAGTTCTGATCGGAGATTCGAATATATCTGCAAGCATTCCTCTCCAGAACGGGCTCTTTGCGCCTCCTCCAACAAAACGCACTTCTTCTATCTTGATATTTAAATCTCTCATGAGCTCCAAAGAATCTCTCAATGCAAAACCTACTCCTTCCATAACCGACCTGACGAAATGGAACTTATTATGCTTCAAGCTCAATCCGAAGAACACACCTTTTGCATCAGGGTCCTGATGCGGAGTTCTTTCTCCAGTAAGATACGGCAGGAAAATCAACCCATCACTTCCGATAGAAATTTCTTTGGCTTTATCGTCTATTAAACGATAAAAACTTGTGCCCTGTTTTTTAGCATTTTCTTTTTCCGCTTCGCAAAGAGTATCACACACCCATTTAAAACTTCCGCCTGCGGAGAGCACAACCCCCATTAGATGCCATTTGCCTTTTACAGAGTGGCAGAAAGAATGTAGTTTGCCTTCAGGTGCTATCTTTGCAGTATCAGTTGAAGCAAATATCACACCCGACGTTCCCAAAGTAGCTGACATAACGCCTTCTTCGTATATGCCACAACTTATAGCGCTTGCCGCCTGGTCGCCTGCGCCTGCAACAACAGGAATACCAACTTTAAGCCCCGTCAGATTTGCCGCTTCGCTATTTATTTTGCCGGTTATTTCAGAGGATTCATAAACCTTCGGGAAAAAATTCTTATCAAGTCCCAACTTATTTAATACTTCATCTGACCACTTTCTCCCTTTCACATCAAATATTGAAGTCCCTGAAGCATCAGACACATCACCTGCAAATTCACCTGTCAATTTAAACCTTATATAGTCCTTGGGAACGAGGATTTTCTTTATACGATTATAATTGGCCGGTTCCGTTTCTTTAAGCCATAATATTTTCGGGAGCGTGAATCCCGTTAATACCGGATTGCAAGTCAGTTGAATAAAATTTTCTTTACCGAAAAGCGCATGAACTTCATCCACCTGCTTTGCTGTTCTGTTATCGCACCAAAGTATCGCAGGCCTTATAACTTCGGATTTTTCGTCCAAAAACACAGAACTATGCATTTGGCCTGTAAGCCCTATGCCTTCTATTTCTTCGCCTTTTATATTTTTCTTTTCAAGAGCCCCTTTTATTGAAGCAACAGTCGCTTTCCACCATTGGCCCGGATTTTGCTCCGCCCATCCGGGGCGCGGAGATAGAAGCGGATATTCATGAAAATCGGAACTTACTATTTTCCCGTCTTTGTCCGCAATTATGCACTTTGTTCCGGTTGTCGCAACATCAATTCCCATCAAATACGCCATTGTTTATCCTCCCTGCCCCTGATATAACATCGGGGCTATATTAAAATTTTGTGAAGTTAGAATATACACGACTGAGACCATTTTTTCAACCTGAGTCTTACGGCTTATTGGCTGTAGGATAGAAACTCGCCACCGATACAGTGGCGAGCTTTATCTATAAGTACCATCTATGTGATATAGTAAATAAACCAAATTGTCGAAGGCGAGTGAAGAATATGACTTTATACGGTAAAGATTTTGCAGAGGTATATAACGATAAGTGGGCTTTTTGGGGGCCAAAGATGTGGGCTTTCCTTTCTGGTATTGTCGCAAAAAAAGCCCTTAATGCTAAAAATTGGTTAGATTTATGTTGCGGTACTGGTTCCCTGCTAAAACCAGTCTGTAAGAACGGATTCACAGCGACAGGAGTAGATATTTCCGAACATCAAATTAAACATGCACGCAATAATGCTCCCAGTGCAAATTTTTACGTTGAAGACATTCGTAATATTTCCTTTTCACAAAAATTTGATGTCATAAGCTGTATGTTTGACAGCTTAAACTACCTAAAAAACAAACGTGACCTTCTTAAGGTCTTTAATAGAGTCAAATTCCATTTATCTAAAACTGGCCTATTTGTTTTTGATATGAACACATTTGAAGGATTGCAAGATGGATGGTGCAGAATATCTACAACTTACGAAAGTGATTTGACTTTAATCGTAGAAACTTCATTCAACCCTAAGAAAGCCATTGGTCGTTGCCTTATAACAGGCTTTCTTGGAGAAGGAAAACTATATCGTAAGTTTCAAGAAGAACACATTGAGCGCGGCTATCGAGCCAAAGAGATTGAATCTCTGTTAAAGAAAGCAGGTTTTTCATTTAAGAAGCATGACGGTAATAGTTTCAACCGCCCAAAGAAACGTTCAGGACGGCTTCTCTATATATGCAATAAGATATAATAAAGTGAACAATTAATTGCTTCTATTAGTAAAAATCATGATATGGATAAAAAAACCCTTAGAAAATATTTAATTGGAGAATTTTCTCTCCGTAGGCTCATTCGTTCAATAATTTTCATTTACGTATGTATACTTATATTTGCCGTGATATGGTCAGACCATAAGATTTTCCTGCCGCAGCCAGCCAGTTATAACGATTCACCGGAGATTATTAAGTTAAAATTGAATGATGAAAAATCAATATCCGCCTTATATTTAGTTAATCCCGTGGCTGGATACACTGTGTTATATAACCATGCCAACGCAGTAGACCTTGGAGATATCCGCGAATTTCTTGACCACTATTACAGCCAGGGATTTTCAGTATTTTCCTACGATTACAACGGGTACGGAACAAGTGAAGGCAAACCAACAACCCAAAATGCCCGCAAAAATGCTGACACTGCGCTTAAATACTTAATCGAAGAGAAGGGGATACCCATAAAACATATAATTGTTCATGGTAGGTCTGTAGGAGGAGGGCCAGCCGTTTACCTTGCTTATAAATACAATATCGCAGGATTAATCGTAGAAAGCTCATTTGTAACTGCATTTCGTGTCATTACGCGGATACGTTTATTTCCATTCGATAAGTTTCCTAATATTAATCTAATAGACAAAGTAAACTGCCCGGTACTTGTAATACATGGCAAAGACGATGAGACAATTCCTTTTTGGCATGGCGAGAAACTTTTCCGGAAAGCTAAGGAACCAAAGATGAATTGCTGGTTGGATGATGCAAATCATAACTACATATCAGCTAAAGCAGAAATGAAATACTGGGCTTCAATCTCCTCTTTTGCTAAATTAATTAGTTTAGAGCAAGAAAATAATTTTTAAAAACAAACCCCGTCAAAGATTTCTCTTTAACAGGGCTTTGTTTTATACTCAGAGCAAGTTTACTACCAAGTCATTCTAACTCTGTAAGTTATTTTTTCTTCTTTATCCTTAGGAACTTTGACTGTGTATTTTAGAGTATGGGCTTCTATTTTCTCGTATTCGTGAGAGCTTTTTAAAACAGTCCAGTCACCCGGAATCGGTTCGATAACCTGCACTTCAACGTCTTCTTCCTTGTGATTGCGCAGGGATATTTCCCACTCCGCCTCATAAACATTGCGGGCGATTTTCTTCCAATCCGTCTGTGTTCTTTCGCCCACAACATCAAATGCCTCGCCCATCTTTATCTTAATTGTTTCGTCTTTAGGCGTATGGTCAATATTGTCTTCCCCCACAAACTGTAATCTGCCTTCATGGTCCGCCTTGTAAACTCTTACTATTCCTTTCGGTAAAGGCATTCCCAGATTATTTTCTTTTTTATTTGCGATATCAATATAAACTCCGATTTTTTGATTTGAAATCGGTTCACCATAACGATTGCGATAGTAATACTCGGCGCCATAGAAAATCAAATTTTTCTTTATCGGAATATCGGATGCTTCAAGTAAACTTATTTGTTTTGTTTGATTTTCCTTTATTGTGGATTTTCTTTCCAAAGTATATATGTGATATTCAAAAAATGCTTTTTCTTCAAATCCCATCTTTAGTTCGTCAACTGCCCTCATCGCATACAAACCCTCACGCATTACTTGAGGTTGTTGTACTCTATTTACATCTCCTGCTATTAGTTGTATCGTAGCATCCTTATATGCGGCACCGCTTTTATTATCTATGGTAACCCAACCGGTCAGGTCGCTCTTGGTATCGTCTTCGTTAAGAGTAGCTACATAATCTGCCTTCCAGTTGATGCCGTCCGTTAAATACGAAGCTTCCACTCTCTGTTTTTTTCTTAAGGTATTATTGAGCATCCATACCAGAGTCGGTTTGGCAATCAGGTTCTCCGGTATCTTGGGTAGAATAACCCTTCCGCCCGGATTTATATGAATCTCATTATCAATTTTATAAATCGCTCCCTGGTTATTGCTTAAAAGAGTTGCATCATATATTTTCTCTTCACCTGTATAATAATTCTTATCTATAAGTTTAATTTGCTGTCCCACATATTTATCCAAAAGTTTACCGGGATTAAGCAGGTCATATTCATAATTTTGTTCCAAAATAGACAGACTGTTCGGCTCAATTAGCGATTTTATATTAACGGTTGTCGGATTGATTCTCTCGGCAACACCCATAAACTGCAGTTCCGATATTCCTCTTGGCAAGTCTATTTCACGTATATCCTTCACCAATCCCAAATTGCTGTTATATATAGTAACGTATATATCCTTCTGGTCCTCAACCGTGCTTTTCATTGGCTCTGCGGCAAAGCCTGAATAGACTATAAGTAAGCTTACTACCAGACCAAGTATTATTTTTTTCATCTTCTTACCCTCCTTTTTTAGGATTCATCACTCGACCTATAAACAAAATACTCCCCGAATGATTATCGCGAATTAAAAACATAAATGGATGATCTGCTTGGAAAACCGGCGTCTTCATCAGCGCTGATTTTAGTTGCATTACTACCACAGTTGCTGCTGCAGCTTCGGTTCCCTCTTCGTTCACATCAACAAATGCCTGATGAATCACCGCTGAAATGAAAAGGTATGTCGTACCGTCCATCCCTGAAAAATCTGCTTTCATCCCAAAGGCATCATTCATTCCCATTGATTTTAAAATATTATTTAAACTAAACTGGTTGGTCATCTTAAACTTTGGGATAGAAACAATGATTTCATGTTTACGAAATTCCTCCAGCCAAATTGAAAGATTATCCACAGTAAATGATTTCTCCAACTCACTAAGCCCGTCAATTTTCTTTGGAAGCAGAATAATCATAGATAGATCGTTATCTACATAAGGCAGTTCAAGTCCCTGAAAATCTTCGGTTTCCATATAGTTTAATTCCGCCCTTTGGTTCATCATGGGAACATCAATCTTTTCGCCATTTAATAGAGTGAAAGGGCGTTCTTTGGTCTTATCTTTATTAAATTGCTTTGCCCAATTACCTTTAAAATAAATAGCATTTGTTAAAACGAGCCGAGTTAAATTTTTGAGAACCCCTGGACCAATAATGTCTTTAATTTTGTTATTGGTTTCCTTTTCCACCCATGCGTTAATAGTTTTGCGGGCGGACTCCGAATCTCCTGCAAAATCAACTTCATTAAATCCACCATCATAGTTAATTTTTATAGTCTCCAAAAACTCTTTTAAAAATCCGTATCCCTTTTGCCCCCAAAGCGCATTAGAAACAGTCAATTCATATGCTCCTTGCTCGCCACTCTCGTTCAAGCTGCGTTGGAGCCGAGAAAGCGCAGGATGAAGAAGTTCTTGAGGCAAAGCGAAATGCAGAACTTCAGCCATCTGCTTTTCCGTTTCGCCCCGCGCACCGGCATAGGTCATAGCGAGTGCCGTAGAAATGCTGTATGGAGAAAAAAAGATATTCCCCTGTTCCTCCCGCAATTTTGCATAAAGCTCGAGAGCAAACTGATTACTGTTGTCTTCCGTTGCGGCCGGTTTAACTATTACAACTTGCTCTTCCTTTTTTACCGAACAGCCCGCCGCAATTGCTGCTATAACTAACAGTATAAAAAAACATTTCAGGGTTTTCATACTAACTACTCCTTTTTTATTTTTAATGGATATTCCACTCTTTTAGACAACAAATGAAACAAAAAGTTCCATAAGATTTAATTGGAAGGGGTAAGCTTTACGCGAATCTTGATAAAGTCTCCTTCTGTTCCGATAAACGAAGGAGAAGGTTTTTGAAATTCGTGCAAGTTGTCCAAATTCTTTAATAAATTACTGTATTTTTCCTTGGAAATTTCCGCAGATATAATTTGAGTTTCAGCTTCGTCGTACTTTACAGATAGAACATTCCCCCCTAAAGATTTTATGAGGTTTTCCACCGGCGACACCGCATAAGCGGAATCTACATCCATACTACTTACAGCTCTTTGGGCAGTTACTTCTCCTACGCGCAATGCATCAACCGGCTCAGAAAGGCCTTTCCCTTCATAATCAAGCGTATTTGTTTTCACTTCAGGCTTTATTAAAAGCACAAGTTCAACTGGTTTGATTTCCGAAACAACCGACACAGCTAATTTTTCTTTTTGCATTGCTAACGCTAAAGGCTCCTTCTCATCTGCCGTCAAAATCTCATCCTCAACTAGTTCTTCCTTAAGTAAAGGAGCGACTATCGGCATTTCCTTGTTTGGCTGTATTACTTTCACAAGAAAGACGACAAAAAGAACAATCGCCAACACACCCAAAGCTTGTAAGGGTAATTTTATCCCGAAAGGCATAAAGGTTTTTTGTTTTATATCTTTAATTTCCGGCTCCGTTTCAAAATTAGGTTGTTCCTGCAGCTTTGAATTTTCGTTTTCCAGTTTTTCGTTTACACTCTTCAGGAAATTCTCAGGAGCATCTACTTTCTCAAGCGAACCGACTGTTTCCAGATATGCTTTTAAAGAATTAAGCTCTTGTGCGCAATTACTGCAACCGGAAAGATGCTCTTCCACCAATTCCTTCAGTTGCGCATCAATAGTCCCGTCGACGTATTCATTCAATAGCTCTTTAACTCTTTCGCAGTTCATTTAAATCAACCCCTTTAATTTTTCTCTAAGTTTTTCTCTTGCCCTGGCAAGTTTAGATTTTACAGTTCCAAGTTCATTACCTGTTATTTCCGCTATTTCCTCGTAAGACAATCCTTCTATATCACGTAGCACAACAACCTCTCTCTGCTCGTCGGGCAAAGAATCTATTGCTGACTGAATCCGTGTTGAGGTTTCTTTTCTATCCAAAACATTAGCAGGAGATAATACCTCATTCCCCATTTCAACATTATGTTCTCCTCCCTCGTTTGAACGCACATTCTCGTCTATGCTTACGGTTTTTTCCGCATTCCTGTATTCCGCAGATTTTACACGGTTTTTGCACGTATTGATTGCTATCTTATAAATCCATGTCGAAAAAGAAGAGCGCAATTCAAATTCGTTCAAAGAACGGTATGCCTTTATAAAGGTTTCCTGTGCGCTGTCGTTCGCTTCCTCGCGGTTACCCAAAAAACGATAGCATAAGTTAAAAATTCTATTCATATGTCCCAGCACTAACCTATCAAAAGCTTTTTTATCTCCCGACTGAAAAGCTTTTACCAATATGGTATCGTCTTCGAATAATTTTCCCTGTTTATCTATTTCTTCATTCATTTAGACAATGCTATATTTAAAAAGGTTCCACTTTTATATTCTTTCCGATCTTTCCGAAAAACAACTAATTATACCTGTTTTGTTTCAAAATCTTAAGTGAAAATATTCAATCTCTCATTTGATGACTAATCTTTTCTGCTATATAATTGGCGTGACTTGGAGAAAGAAATGAAAAGAATAGGTGTTTTAACTTCGGGTGGCGACGCTCCGGGAATGAATCCCGCAATAAGAGCGGTTGTAAGAACAGCAATAGGTTTAAGCATAGAAGTTTACGGCATAAGAAAAGGTTATAGGGGATTATATGAAAACGATGTTTTCCAGATGACTTCAAGAAGTGTTAGCGGAATTATAGAT
This sequence comes from uncultured bacterium, assembly GCA_964573245.1. Lineage (GTDB taxonomy): Bacteria > CAIJMQ01 > CAIJMQ01 > CAIJMQ01 > CAIJMQ01 > CAZNJA01. The sequence continues at coordinate 24,993 of CAZNJA010000006.1, read as the reverse complement.
TTGGGAGGAACGATTCTAAAAAGCATAAGATTCAAGGACTTCCACGACAAAAAAGTAAGAGAAAAAGCGTATGAGAATTTAAGAGGCAACAGGATAGAAGCCCTTGCTGTAATAGGCGGAGACGGTTCTGCGCGGGCCGCAGAACTTTTGTATTCGGAATTTAATTTCCCCGTGGTTTTAATTCCTGCTTCCATCGATAATGACCTTTACGGAACGGATTCAACAATAGGATTCGATACCGCCGTAAATACCGCAGTTGATGCAATCGACAGAATAAGAGATACGGCAACAAGCCACGAACGGACATTTATAGTTGAAGTAATGGGACGAGAACACGGAAATCTTGCGCTTGAGGTGGGACTTGCCTGCGGAGCGGAAATTATTCTGATCCCTGAGATTGGAATAGATTGGAATAAAATATTGGAAGAATTGGAAAGTCAGAAAATACAGGGAAAGACAAGTTCTCTTATAGTTTTAGCCGAAGGCGCAGGTAAAGCCCACGAAGTTGCAAAACGTTTACAAGAGAAATTACCGGAAAAAGAAATCAGAGTATCGGTTTTGGGTTATATTCAAAGAGGAGGAAAACCCACTTCTTTCACCAGAAATCTCGCCACCAAATTCGGATTGGAAGCGGCAAGAATGCTATACAACGGCAAACATGGCTGCATGGTTGGCTCAAAAGACGGCAAAATAGTGCACGTGCCTTTAAAAGAAGTCATTTCCAATAAGAAAGCTCCACCTTTGGAAAACTTGGAAATCGTAAAATTAATGGATATTTAATCGGAAACATAAAGGCAAATATTGTTATAATAGGTCAAATAAAAATGGATAAAAAAATAAAAGTAGCAGTATCAGGAGCCGCAGGGAAAATGGGAATGGCGATTATTCGGCTTATTCCCTTATACGAAAATATCGTTCTCACCGGCACAATAGAAAAGAAAGGACATCCTTTAATAAACCAGGATATCTGCATCCTTTCCCAAAAATTAAGCGGCGTAACGATTCTTGACGATTTAAGAAATGTAATAGACAACGCGGACGTGGTCATAGAATTCAGTTCTCCCGAAACGACAATTAAACATTTGGAAATCACCTCGTCTTATCCCGACAAAGCTTTTATAATCGGAACAACAGGTTTTACAAAAGAGCAGAAAAACAAAATAAAAGAATACGCAAAAAAAATCCCGTGCCTTGAAGCGCCAAATATGAGCATGGGCATGAATGTTCTGTTCAACGCCGTTGGAAAAATAGCGCAAGCTCTGGACGAAGATTACGACGCCGAAATCGTGGAAATACACCATAAAGCCAAAATAGACGTCCCGTCAGGAACCGCAAGAAAATTGGCAGAAGTGATTGCCCAAGCTTATAACAAAAATTACGACGAAATAATCAACGTTGGCAGGCACACCCCGGGGCTAAAACAAAAAGGCGAAGTTGGTATTCATTCCGTAAGAGCGGGAAATATTATCGGCGAACATAAAGTTATATTTGCGGGCAGCGGAGAACATATCGAAATAGTCCACAGGGCAGAAAGCAGAGACGCGTTTGCGCATGGAGCATTGAAAGCCGCACAGTGGATTGCAGGCAAAAAGTGCGGATTTTACGGGATGAACGATGTGCTGGAACTGTAATTTCTTGATGCTGTATACTAGATACTTGATACTAAAAATTTTTTAACTAGCAATGAGAATCGAGCATCTAAAATCGATTAGTTTATTTAATGATTATAGAATCTTTTCCTTATTCTTATTCTCCTCTTGATGTATTCAGAAATTTCAAAGACATTCCCTATTCAGCGCTTCTTTTAAGCGGGATAAAAAATCCGCGTTGGGGTAGATATTCGTTCCTGACCACTTTCCCTTATATGGTTTTCAAATCAAAAAGGCGAAACACAACGCTTATTCAGGATGGGCAGGAAACACACAAAAAAGGCAACCCTTTTAATATACTTCGCCAACTCTACACCGAACACTCCGGCAAACAAAACCTGCCCTCTTCAATTCCTTTCACAGGCGGAATGCTCGGCTATTTCGGATATGATATGGGTTTTACGCTCGAAAATATTCCGAAAAAATCCATAGATGATTTAGAACTTCCCGACTGCATTCTGCCTTTCTACGACTGGGTTTTATATTGGGACCACAAAACAAAAGAAAGTTTTATTCTGTGGATAAATACGGCTAAAGATAAAAGAAACAAAATAAAAGAACTGTTAAAAAAGCCTTCTCATTCCAAAACAAACAACGAATCCGTTGGAGTCAATTCATTCGGTTTTAAATCCAATTTCAAAAAAGAGGAATATTTAAACGCTGTGGCAAAAGCAAAAGAATACATACGCCAAGGCGATATTTTTCAGGTAAATTTATCACAGCGTTTTTCTTGTCTTTACAATGCTTCTCCTTTTGGACTATTCGAAAAACTTGCGTTTATAAATCCCGCGCCGTTTTCCGCTTTCTTAAACTTTCCGGAAGTATCGGTGGTAAGTTCATCTCCGGAGCGGTTCCTTTGTTTAAACAGAAATAAAATTCACACCCGCCCCATCAAAGGCACACGACCAAGAGGCAAAAACAAAGAAGAAGATAAACAGTTTGCAGAAGAATTATTAAATTCAGCAAAAGACCGCGCTGAACTTATTATGATTGTCGACCTTGAAAGAAACGACTTAGGCAAATTCTGTTATTATGGGAGTGTTAGGGTTCACCCCGTTAGAAATAGGTCGCCTTTAGATAATTGTACGTCCCGACGTAACGTCGGGACTATTTCTAACGGGGTGAAAGAATTGGTGGCGCTTGAAACAAATCCGACCGTATTTCATACGGTAAGTAATGTCGAAGGAAAAGTTGTTGATGGGATAACACCAATTGACTGTGTTAAACATTGCTTTCCCGGCGGTTCGATAACAGGCGCGCCGAAAATCCGCTCTATGGAAATAATAGAAGAACTCGAGCCGACAAGAAGAAATATTTACACCGGCGCAATCGGCTATATATCGTTTAACAGAAGGATGGACTTGAATATTGCCATCCGCACAATCATAATACATAGTAACACAGCATATTTTCAGGTCGGAGGCGGAATAGTGGCAGACTCCAACCCGGAACTGGAATACGAAGAAACATTACATAAAGGAAAAGCATTGGCACAGTCGCTTTTAGGAAATACTAAGTTAACAGAGGTTAAAATAGGTTAACAAAAGTTAATATTGGTTACAAAATATTTAAGAAGAGAATAGACATGATTCCGAAAGAAATGTATAAACATACTCAAGTTGGATGGTGGATATTGATAACATACGTGGGGACAATTTTTGTTTTAATTTTGGTTGGATTAGTTGCAGGGATTTCACAATTTTTTATTCCCTTCTTTGTTGCTCTTATTGCCTCGTTTGTAATATTATGGTCATTTCTAAGTCTAACTGTTCTTGTAGATAACGATTTTATCAATATAAAATTTAGTTTAGGGCTAATTAGAAAGAGTTTCAAACTTATTGATATTAAATCCTGCACCGTTGTCAGAAATCAGTGGTGGTATGGATGGGGGATTCATTGGATACCCAATAAATTTTGGGTTTTTAATATCTCCGGATTAGATGCTGTTGAGTTGGTAATGAACAATGGGAAAATATACCGAATCGGGACTGATGAACCGCAAAAACTTGATGCAGTTATCAAAAGCAAGTCAATTAAAGGGAGGTGATGGGAAGTACAATAGACAGACGGAAACATCATCGGGCGTATAGAAATAAAAAAATAAAGAACAGAAAAGGAGAATTTAGAATGCAAGGCAGTAGACTATATGTAGGAAATCTGAATTATTCGGTAACAGATGAACAGTTAAAAGAGTTGTTTGCCAAGTTCGGTGAAGTTGTAAAAGTTGACATCATCCAGGGTAAAGGTTTCGGATTTATTGAAATGGCTACCGCAGAAGCAGCCGAGAAAGCAAAAACAGAATTAAACGAAACCGAATTTGAAGGGCGCAAATTAAGAATTGATGAAGCTCGTCCTCCCAAACCAAGAAGTTTTGGCCCATCAAGAGGTGGATATAGTTCAGGTGGACGTGGTGGCTACGGTTCATCAAGAGGCGGATATAATTCCAAAAGAGGCGGACAAAGAAGAGATAATAGAAGAGAAAGAGGAACAAGAGATAGAGGATATTAAACACGCTAAAATAAAAGACGGTTAGCGGTTTTTGCCCGCCTGCCTAAATCTTGTCGGGCAGGGTTATCGGAACAAACACCGAACACCGAATAGCGAAAACCGAAGACCCGTTTTGGATGAATATGAAAGGCATTGCTTATATCAACGGCGATTTTATATCGCTCAAGGATGCAAAAGTATCAATCCTTGATAGGGGTTTTAGATACGGAGAAGGGCTGTTTGAGACGGTATGCATACAAGAAGGAAAAGCGGTTTTTCTGAAAGAACATTTTGAAAGATTAAAAAATTCCGCCAAGGCGCTAAATTTAGAATTGTCTCTTAATTTTCAGCAAGTTTCCAAAATCACAGAAAAATTATTACGCAATTCATCACTGGGAAATGGTGTCCTGAACATTTATTTAACCGCAACCGATGAAGAAAAAAAGAAAACTAATTTCATAATCGTCGTAAAAGACGAAATCCGTTACAAAGAAAGCAATTATAAAAAAGGATATACTGCAATAATCTCTTCAATAAGAATAGATTCATCGCTATCTGTAAACGCGCACAAAACACTTTCGTTCCTTCCGCATATACTCGCCAAAAAAGAAGCAAGCCAAAAAGGCACGGATGAAGCAATACTCCTAAATACCGACGGTTTCGTCCTTGAAGGCACAACAAGAAATATCTTTATGGTAAAGGGTAATACACTCATCACTCCGCCAATTAATTCAGGGATACTCCCCGGCATAACAAGAGCAAAAATTTTAGAAATAGCTCCCGCTGTCGGTTTAAAAGTAGAAGAAAAACTCGTAAATTTAGATTTTTTAAAATCCTGCGACGAAATCTTTCTCACTTCATCACTTATTGAAGTAATGCCGATCGTGAAAGTGGATGATACCTTAATCAATAACGGCAGCATTGGGCAATATGCGGTAATATTGAGGAAGAAATACAGAGAAATGATAGTGGAGAAATAATAGAAGTAAGGAATTTGACTAAAATGAGAGGGGAAAATGTATAAAAAGCGAAAATGGCAATTAAGCAGAAGTATTTTAATCAATACTGTCTTACTGAGTATTATCTTAAGCCTGACACCATTGGTAAAAGTGGGGGGAGAGGAGCAAACATCAAAAAATAATATAATTTGGCAACGTGTGCATAATGTTCGTGGATTTTGTACAACTTCGGCATTATTGCCACTTCCAGACAAAGGTTATCGTGTCGTTGGTCGTACAGGTTGGCAAGAAGACCCCAATAATAACAAGAGTTGGAAATCTGAATGGTTGATTCTTGATATTAATCAATTAGGCGACCAGGATAAATTACTTGAATTTCCAACCAAGTCAAATCAAAACGAAATTAAAGACGCTATTAACATTGGAGATAACCTGTTCGCTATTGGGGGAATATTGGGATGGATTGCCAAAGTTGATGCTACAGGAACCTTAGTTTATTCGAATAGATTGGGCGAGAAAGGTATGGAAATTATGCCTTATGTAATTGTCCCAAGTAACAATAATCAATTTCTCATTGGAGGAACACTAACCAATTGGATTGACAGGAAACCTCACTGTGATGCGTGGTTATCCCGGATAGACTCCGAAGGTAAAATTATTTGGCAGAAGAGCTTCGACCACGGACAAGATGAATTTACTTATGCATTAACTATGACCAATGACGGGGGATGTTTTCTTGCTATTACAAGTGGTAAATATAATAAATTTGGTCAAGGTTCCTCAGGACTGTGGCTTATACGGTGTGATTCCACGGGGAATAAGATTGCCGAGATATTTATCCCTGACGCCAGAATCCAACCAGCTGGAAGAAAATACATTACAAATTGTGGCAATGGCTTTGTAGTATCTTATACAAATTCACAACTTCCTTCAATCGCTCAGGCTCCCTACAATAAAGGCCCAAGTTTCAATACGGTGATTGCTTGTTTTGACAATAAAATGCAACTGCTGTGGCAAAAAGAACTTAAACCTACCACGAGTTTTGGAACCTCCTTGGTTGCCACAACACCAGATGGATCATTGCTAATTGTAGGTGGAAAAGAAAAGGGAGTTTCAATCACCAAGCTAAATATACAAGGGGAATCTATTTCAGATACCATTTTGTCACTCAAGGGAATATTTAATCCTGTTGATATGGTTGTTTCAGAAGAGACCATCACAATCATGGGTAGTTATTTTGTTTTGCCAGAACCGGGGGAAACAGCACAAACTAAAATGCGTGAAGACATAGATAAATTCATCGTCATTCAAATAGAATATTGAGGGAGAGGTATAGGGAGAAGCTACTTAAATTAAACTAGGAGGTGTTTATGTTTAAAACAACCAAACCCAAGCAAAGAGCACTGGTAACGCAAGAAAGGAAACGAGCTCGTGATAAACTAACAAAATTAGAGAAATTTGAATTGAAGCGTGATGTTTTCTTTGTTCATGGATGGGGGGATGAAGCTAATGTTTGCTGGACAGAGCCATATATGGAAGTAGGTCCAAATAGAGAGGCTAACTGGCAATATCATATTAAAGGATGGCTGGAAAAGAATGTCGTAAACAAGGATAAAATGCATTTTATTAAATTAGTTGTGGATGAAAACAAAATAACCCGATTTAAGAAACGTGGACATACAAAAATAGATACCGATGGAGATAAAACCTATTATTACATATGTTTCTATCAATTTGCAGAACTTTTAAAAAAGAAAATAAAAGAAACGTGTGGAGATAAACAATGTGATTTGGTATGCCATAGCATGGGGGGGCTTGATGCAGTTGCAGCAATTGCACTGGACAAAGAAGATGATGACAACGATTTTATCAAATCACCTTATCTAAAAGGTGTCAATAAACTAATAACAGTAGCAACGCCGCATCAAGGTTCACCAAGAGCTAAAGCAGCTGAAAGCGTAATAGCTAAATTGCTTTTCAATAACTCAGTCTATATACAAGCACAAGGTATAAATATGGATGCTAAACGTGAGTTTATAACCAAAATCAATACACCAAAAATAAGAAAGAAATTGATAAATCGCATTAATGAATTGCATGAGTTTGGTGGAGCAAGAGATTTTGTTGTTCCTCAAGGATGCTGGAGAATAAGAACTGATGGTATTTCTACAAATAAAATAATTAAATACCAACCAATGGCATTAGCAACACATTCTCAACAAGGAGGAATTACACAAGATCCTAGATTAATTTTGGCAGTGATGAAAATATTATCTAATTAAAATACAGGTTCTCTGAAAAAGGAGACTTTAAAAATGAAATACACTCTTTCAGTTATTTGGCTTATCTTCACTATTTTGTTTCTGCTCCTTGGTAAATCGCATTGGATTGAATCCCAAAACATCATACCACCATTTGAGCTTACGCAACGTGAAATGGATAAACCTAGTTCATCTATTCATGCTACGATTACAATTAAAGGTACTGAATTAGATAAACCTCTCAAGGATTTTACGAATGAATTCAATTCATACCTTGAAAAACAAAATCAATCATCCCATAAAGCTAACCGCAATGCTGCTTGGGGATATTTTCTAGCATCTTTAGCTGCATTAATTTCTATGTTACTGGAGTGGCGAGATGATTTTTCTAAACTTATTAAAAAAATAAAACAGAAAAGTTAAAAGAATACGCAATGACAGAATTCATTGATTATAAAGAAGTTTTGGCGACTAGAAATTTGGGCGATATAGCATTTATAAAATCCGTATTGGATAGCGCAAATATCACTTACTTCTTCCAAGGGGAGCATTTTGTATCTTTAAAACCGTATATTACACCCACAAGACTTATGGTTAGAAGCGACCAGGTTGAAGAAGTAAAAGAAATATTAAAAGACATGAAGCTTTCTTTTAATATGATAAGTTTAGGAAAGAATTCAGAAAAAGACGACAAAAATCCAGAAGAGAAATGAAACTCTGTATTGTTCCGACAATATGTTGGGACTGGTATGTTGGTGAAGAAAAAAAATAAATAGAGGCCCACATCATGCCCGAATTCATTGATTACAAAGAGGTTTTAGTGACTTCCGACTTCAGCAAAATGGCGGTGATAAAATCTATATTAGGTGCGGAAGGTATAATTTATTTCGTTCAAGGAGAGAATTTCGCTCATGTGGGATATGGAGCAATTGCTACGCCTTTGCGGCTTATGGTTAAGAAAGATGAAGTGGAAGAAGTAAAAGAGATTTTAAAAGGTCTTGAGTCCCCGCGAAAAAATTCAGAAGAGCGATAACATCTTTTATTCCACTAACGGCGTTTCCGATACTATCGTAGGAATGGGCGGGATCTCTTCGATTACGCGCATCGATTTCCATTTGCCCTGCAGAAAACGAATCAGGAATGCAAATCCCAGAGCAATGACGTAAAAGGTGAAAATAGTCCAGGCGATATAGACGCCTTTATTGAAAATTACCAGCGCGATATAAGAGGGAATCACGAGTAAAAAAAGCGACAAAATAATAATCATTTTCAGGACAAAACGCGTATCGCCCGCGCCTTTGATGGCGGAGGCAAAAATTATGTTCAATGTATCAAATATCGCATATATAGCTACGAACCTCAGAAGCACCCGCGCGATTTGCCTAATTAATTCAAAAGTTTCCATATTTGCCTGCGCAGCAAAAGGTTTTAAAAAGATATCGGGTGTTATCATATAGAAAAAAGCGATAATCACGGTATAAATAATTGTCATATGAAAGCCTGAATATGTGCTTCGCTCGGCAAGGTCAGGCCTGTTTTTTCCGAGAGATTGCCCAACAAGAATGGAAACGGCTATACCAATTCCAATCATAGGCATAAAAGCGAGCGTGTTTATGTTAAAAGCGATATTTGTTGCGGCGAGATTTATCGTTCCCAGACGTCCGGCAAGAAGTATAAATATGCTAAATCCCACCATATCTAAAGAAAATTGTATCCCGCTTGGCAGACCGAAATGCATAAGCCGTTTGAAGAGTTTCGTGTTTATACGGAATCCTTTTAGAGTATGATATTTTTCATTATAAGAACGCTTGCAGAACAAAATAAGATATATAAAGAAAGCAAAGTATCCTGAAATAATTGTTGCTATTGCCGCGCCTTTCATTCCCAGTTCCGGAAATCCCCAGTTGCCGAATATCAAAGCATAATCAAGAATTAAGTTCACAAAAGTTGCAGAGAAGTTTATCCACATAATGGGCCATGTTTTTCCGCGTCCGGAGAAAAAGCCCGCCATAGCAGAGGAAGCAATGCCCGGCGCCGCGCCCAGACATAGCACCTGAAAATAAATTATTTCGTTGGTTTGGACTAAAGGGTCATGTCCGATTAGAGCAAAAGCGGGACGCGCCAAAGGAATAAGTAAGAGATGAATTATTCCGCCGACAAATGCAATATATATTCCCTGCCATACGGAAGGTCCTATTTTTTTGTATATTCCCGCGCCGTAATATTGCGCGACAAAAGTGCCAGCATAACTTGCAGTGCCTATAAACAAGCTCATTATCGTGAAATTAAGCATACCTGCAGGCATTGCCGCCGCTATTGTTTCGGGCGAATACCATGTAAGGAACATCCTGTCAACGAAATGCTGAACCGCCCAGGCACTGGTGCTCAAGATTAGCGGAACAGCCACCACTAAAATATCGCGATAGCCGTTTTCACAGCGCCACCGATTAATTAACCAATAAATGATTTTCATAAGTTTATTTTGATTAGAATTTTGACATATTACCACTTATCTTTCTATAATTGAACCGATTTTTTAAGGGAGAGAGGATATGGAAGAAAAAATGAATAGCGGATTTAGTCCAAACAAAAATAAATTCAGCGCGGCTTTTCAGCATAGAGAATACTTATTCCGCAGAAAAGTATTCACTCTTTTGGGAGCTGCCTTCCACGTATATGACGAAAATAAAAATGTCGTTTTTTATTCCCGGCAAAAAGCTTTTAGAATCAGAGAAGATTTCAGGGTTTATTCCGATGAAAGTATGAAACAGGAAATTTTAACAATTAAAACTCCGCACATTCTTGATATCTGGGCTACTTATAACATACAAGACCCTACTACAGGCGAAAATGTGGGTAGTATCAAGCGAAGAGCTTTAAAGTCGATTCTTAAAGATGAGTGGACATTCTTCTCTCCCGACGGCAAAGAAATAGGAACACTAATTGAAAGGGGTTGGTTGAGAGCTCTTGCAAGCCGATTTCTTAGCAACTTGATTCCGCAGACATATATGGTAGTGGCAGGAGTTGGGATGCAGGAAATAGCGGATATTAAACGGCACTTTAATCCTTTCATATTACGTTACAGTATGAAAATAATAGTTCCCCAGTCAGTTATTGACCCCAGATTACTCGTTGCGGCAGGGATCCTTTTAGCCGGAATAGAACGAAGGGAGCGAAATTAATCAAAAATGACAAAAGGCATAATCTGGGACATGGACGGCGTTCTGGTTGATACGACACATTTCCATTATCAATCCTGGCAGAAAATTTTGAAAGGAATCAGAAACGATTTTTCGTGGGAAGAATTCGCCAGTTCTTTCGGAATGAGAAACGACCTGATTATTCCCAAAGTTTTCAGAAAAGAATTCAGCAAAGAAAAAATCGTAGATATAGATAATAAAAAGGAATCTATGTTTAGAGAATTAGCGAAAGGTAAATTAAAGCCTTCGGAAGGTTTGATAGATTTATTGAATCTATTGAAAGAAGACGGATTTAAAATGGCTGTTGCAAGCAGCGGCACTCCCGAAAATGTGGAGATGCTAATTAAAGAATGTAATTTGACGCCTTTTTTTTCAGCTCTTACCAACGGAAGCGAAGTTTTGCACAGCAAGCCCGACCCGGAAATATTTCTTTTGGCAAGCAAAAAATTAGGTATTTCGCCGGAAAAATGTATCGTTGTTGAAGATGCACCTGCGGGCGTACAAGGGGCAAAAGGCGCTGGAATGAAATGTATCGCAATAACATCCACTCATAAAAGAGATTCCCTTAAAAATGCGGACATAATCGTAGACAAATTTAAACACTTAAATCCTAAAGTTTTTAATGAACTTATAGAATTTGTTCTATAACTGCTTAAAATAAGTTTATGGGGAACTTGAAATTTAAAGACAGATTAGTTATAAATGCAGATTAGTAAAGAAATTGAATTGACTAAGAGATAACAATTAAAAGGAGATAGTAAAAAATGAGTGCTGTAGTTCCGGCAAAAGTATTCTTGACTAAAGGGGTAGGAATTCATAAGGATAAGCTGGGTTCATTTGAGCTTGCTTTGAGAAGTGCAGGTATAGAAAAATTTAATCTTGTTCTCGTATCCAGCATCTTACCACCCACTTGCAAGATGATACCGAAAGAAGAAGGTTTAACATACTTAAAACCCGGGCAAATAACCTACTGCGTGATGGCAAGAAATGAAACTAATGAACCTAACCGGTTAATCTCTGCTGCAATCGGCGTTGCTATACCTAAAGGTGATGACAGCTACGGCTACTTATCTGAACATCACGCATTTGGGGAAATAGCTCAAAAATCGGGCGAATATGCTGAAGATTTAGCAGCAACAATGTTGGCTACAACACTTGGTATTCCTTTTGACCCTGACCAGGCATGGGAAGAGAGAGAACAGATATACAAGGCAAGCGGACACATATTTAAAACAACACATATCTGCCAATCTGCTGAAGCTAATAAAGACGGATTATGGACTACGGTGCTTTCAGCAGCGGTATTTATTCCCGAATGATTTAAATAAATGAGTAAAAACCGCACCATCAAAACAAAAATCCCTAATAATTTTTGCGGGCTCTCAAAAGAATTTTCAAGTTACGAGAAATCAAAAATAGTTATCTTGCCCGTCCCGTTCGATAAAACAACTTCTTGGCTTAAAGGTTCGGATAAGGGACCTGAAGCCATAATTGAAGCTTCCAAAAACATGGAACTTTACGACATCGAAACCGATTCACAGGTATATAAAAAAGGTATTTTCACCGAAAAAGCGATTATTGCCAAAGATTCGGTTTCCATGATAAATCAGGTTCATAAAAAAGTTCGCGATTTGCTGAAAGATAAAAAATTCGTAGTAACAGTAGGAGGAGAACACTCAATTTCAACGGCTCCCATCAGAGCGCACTCTGAATTTTCCCCCGATATGTCCATATTGCATCTTGATGCGCATACCGATATGAGGAATGAATACGAAGGGAATAAGTATAGCCATGCATGCGTTATGGCAAGAGCAAGAGAAATGACAACAAAAATTGTTTCTGTGGGTATAAGAAGTATGGATTCTTCAGAATTAAAAAACATAAACAAAGATAAAATTTTTTATGCTTCAGAGATTTTCAAATCTAAAAATTGGGTTAACAAAGTAATAAATAAATTATCTAACAATGTGTACATAACTCTGGATTTGGATGTATTTGACCCGGGCATAATGCCTTCAACAGGTACTCCTGAACCCGGCGGGCTTACATGGGAACAGGTAACGGACTTACTAAAAGCAGTATCAGACAAGAAAAACATTGTGGGAGCTGATGTTGTTGAATTATGCCCGTCCGACAACAAAGCCCCCGATTTTCTTGCGGCAAAACTTGTCTATAAATTATTGAGTTATAAATTCGCATAGGTTCTACCTTGCCCTTTTAACCTCACGCGGTTTTATTGAAAACAACCTTGTATTGTGATACGATTTCCCGTTATGGAAACACTGAAAAATATCTCAAAAACAGAAAAAGTCGACCTTAAAATCCTCACGGAAAGGTTTGAAAAGGGTGAAATAATAGTCCTAAAAAACAATCAACGGAAAAACGTCGTTGCTTTGGGCATAGGAAAAGGATTAAAGACAAAAGTCAACGCAAATATTGGCACTTCGCCCGAAAGAAACGATCTGAATTTTGAACTGAAAAAGTTGAAAGTGGCAGTAGAAACAGGCACTGATACCGTAATGGATTTATCAACCGCCGGCAATTTGGACTTGATAAGAAGGCAAATCATCAAAAAATGCAATATTCCTCTGGGAACGGTGCCAATCTATCAGGCAGTCGTCGAAACCATAAAAGAAAAGGGTGGGCTCGTCAAAATGGACGAAGATAAAATTTTCGAAGTTATAGAAAAACAGCTAAAGGACGGAGTTGATTTCTTAACGGTCCATTGCGGCGTAACGCAAAAAGTGCTTAATTGTTTAAAAGAAGAAGGCAGAACATTGGATATAGTTTCCCGCGGCGGAGCGTTTCACGCGACATGGATGATTGCAAACAACAAAGAAAACCCTTTATACGAAAATTTCGATAGACTTTTGAAATTGGCAAAAAAATACGACGCTGTTCTTTCGCTGGGCGACGGATTGCGCCCCGGAAGTATAGCGGATTCAACAGATAGGGCGCAGATACAAGAACTCTTGACGCTGGGAGAACTGACTCAAAGAGCAAGAGATGAAGGCGTGCAAGTGATGATAGAGGGCCCCGGACATATGCCTTTAAACGAAATAGAAGCTAACGTCATACTTGAAAAAAAGATTTGCCATAATGCGCCTTTTTATGTTTTGGGGCCTCTCGTGACGGATATAGGAATGGGATACGACCATATTTCAGCGAGTATCGGCTCTGCCGTGGCATCAAGTTACGGCGTGGATTTTATATGTTATGTCACTCCTGCAGAGCATTTAAGACTTCCAACTTTGGAAGATGTGAAGCTGGGGGTGCTCGGCGCGCGTATAGCCGCACACGCAGGTGATATAGCCAAAGGAATAGAAGGCGCAAGAGACTGGGACAATGAGATGTCCAAACACAGAAAAAAAAGAAATTGGCAGCAGCAGATACGCTTGTCCATAGACCCGGTTACGGCGAAAAGAATAAGAGGCGAAAGCAAACCCGCATCGGAAGAAGGTGTTTGCACTATGTGCGGAAAATACTGTGCTATTAAAATGGTTGCGGACTGGTTTAAGCCCTCAAATAGTAAAAAAGTAAAATCCAAGAAACATGGAAAATAAAAACGAAAATTTACCGATTAAGATATACGGGGAACCCATATTAAGAGAAAAAGCTTGCGAAATTGAGAAGATGGGCGAAGCCGACCTTTTAATAATAGAACAAATGGTTGATGCGATGTTTGCAAACGAAGGCATAGGATTGGCAGCCCCCCAAGTAGGCATCGGCAAACAAATAATCGTGGCAAGAAACAATAAAGAAATAATTAAATTAATAAACCCCGTGGTCCTTGAAAAGGAAGGGAAAGAAGAAGCAAAAGAAGGTTGTCTTTCTTTGCCCGATATATATGTAGACGTAAAAAGGGCCGCGCAGATTTCGGTAAAAGGCAGGAACGAAAAGTGGGAAGATGTTATAATTGAAGCTAAAGGACTGACGGCAAGGGTACTTCAACATGAAATAGACCATTTAAACGGCGTATTGATAATAGATTATGCTTCGCCTGTAAGCGAAGTGTCGATAAAAACACAGTTAAAAAAGTTAAGGAGGTTATAATGAAGGAACAGGTAATGGAAGAGCTGAAAAAGCAGATTCAAACAACAAAAAAAGAAGTCCAAAAACTCAAAAAGGGAAAAACGGTTAATGAAGAAGGCAAAAAAGCCTTGAGGAAATTGAGGAAACAACTGAAAAAAATGCGCCGAAAATGGAAAAAAATGCTCGCGAAAAAGCAGAAATTGGATGCGATATTGGCAGGCGGGCAGGCAAAGAAGAAAAAAGACAAAAAGGCGGAACCCGTAAAAAAGGCGGAACCCGTAAAAGAAGAAAAGAAAGAAGAAAAGCCTAAAGAAGACAATAAGGCAAAAGAACCCAAAAAAGAAGAGGAACCCAAAAAAGAAGAAGTAAAAGCAGTTGAAGAAGCAAAGGTAGAAGTAAAAAAAGAGGAAAAAGCGGAAGAGCCTAAAAAAGAAGAAACTAAAGAAGAGAAAAAGCCCGTAGAAGAACCAAAAGTAGAAGAAAAGAAATAAAAAACTTTTGCAGGCGCACAATAATAATAAAGGAGGTGGTCAATTAAGCAATGAAAGCAAAAATAAGGCTTAAAATAGACGAGAAGCGCCAAAAGGCAATCGCAGCATATCGAAGAATTATTATCGGAGAAATAAAACCATTTCCCTCCGATAAGTTTTTCCCGGAATCCATAAAAAACAATTTCTTTTTTGTAGATGGAAAGAATTTTTATGTCGACCAGCCGAGAAAAACTGCCGAGACTGTTCAGGAAGAAACCAAAGAGATGCTCATTCCAGTAAAAGAAATAAGGTCTATTACACTTTTGCCGGATAACTTTGATCTTGAAGAGATAAAATACGAAATTGTCGGCAGTAGATTAATATGTAAAACCACAAAACAAGAGGTGCCTTTGCAGGAAGAGGGGGAAACGATTTAAAACGGAACCCTCAAATCAAATATGTAATTCTTGATACAGCATGATTTATCTACTAAGGAATGCTGAAGATTGGTTGTTTATAAAACCAGACATCTATAAAAGTTAATTATTGGCTTTTTTCTTCTTTTCCTTATAAAGAGGCAATTCATATCTTAAACAGCAAAGTAGTTTGCCGCACATACCGCCCAGTTTAGATGAATCAAGTGGGAGTTCCTGCTCTTTTGCCATCTTCATTGTTACCGGCTCAAAATTTTTAAGGAAGCTTTGGCAGCACAGTGGGTTACCGCAAGGCCCCAGCCCTCCAATCCTTTTGCTTTTTTCTCTATCACCTATCTGCCTAAGTTCAATGCGGCATTTGAAAGCTCGTGCCAAATCTTTAACCAAAGCGGCGAAATCAACTCTTTCCTGAGAAGTAAAGTAAAAAGTAATCTTTTTTGCTAAAAAATGGGAACGTACGCCTACTAATTTCATGGGGAGTTTATATTTCTGAATTCTGTTTTGAAAAACCGAAACGGCATGTCTTTCTTTCCTTATGTTTGCTTGCATCTTTTTGACATCGTCTTTTGTGGCTTCTCTTAAAATAGGTTTTACTTTGCTTGCTATTTTGCTGTCCGTAACTTTGGAAACCGCATCGACTTTTCCAACCGCAAGCCCGTCTCTTGTATCAACTACACATAACTGTCCCATATGGTGTTCGGATAAAGAAGACCTAAACCAACTATTGCCTTCTCCTTGGTCAAACTGTAAGTGAACTAACTTCAACATTTCTCTACCCCGCTATTACGCTTAATAGTATAGCATTCCGTTAAAGGTTATCTTAATTTATATTATCTCTCGCTGCAAAACAAGTTGATGCACATAACCTGAAAAACAAGTTGCAAATTTGCGCCCAAATTCAAACAAGCATCGCCGTTTTCAATTCTCTTTATTGCGTTATTCAAATAGGAATGCGAAAAATCCTTTGCTTTCTTACGAAGAAAAGTTTCTTTATCCTTGTTTATTATAAAGCCTGCATCGTAATTGATAGAAAAAATATCTGCATAGAAACTTTTTGCAATGGAAAAAATTATTTTTATCAATTCCTTTTTCAATCCTTCTGTCTCCGCTTGCTTTAAAGCCTTGATATTTTTAATTTGCGAGGAAGACAAATCTTTCCCGAATTCATCAATCCTATCCTGTTTTTCTTTTTTGACCTTGTCTGCAAAATTTGAAATTATTTCCATTATGTATTCGGCCAACTTCAAAGGCATATTATAATCTTTTTCCTCTTGTTTTATGAAAACGTTGAAAATTTTCTCTCTTAAAGCCCAAAGTTCTGTTTCTACCCACAACTGTATCCATTTAAACTTGCCAGAACAAACAAAATATAGGATATGTGCTTCATTTTCTTCTATGTTAAATTTCTTTTTGACTATTTCTAACCCCTCTGACAGATTCAAAGCAAAAAATTTAATTTTTTGACAGCGAGAAACAATAGTGGGAAGAATTTTATTGGGGAAAGCGGTTAAGAGAATTGTAACAACGTCGCGAGGCGGTTCTTCTAACGTTTTCAAAAAGCAATTTCCTGCTTCTTTTGTCAACTTTTCAGGCCTTTCTATTAAAACAACTTTATATTTGGTTTCAAGGGATTTAAGTTGTGTAAAGTGCTCCACTTCTCTTATCGCATCTATTCCAATTATTTGTTTTGCTCCTGAGGCAGATACCCACATGACATCAGGATGAGTGTTTTTTACAATTTTCCTGCAAGAAGAACAACTGTCACACGGCTCGCTGTCTTTTTGAGCAAGACAATTCAATGCTTTTGCAAATTCCAAAGCAGTGTTTCTTTTGCCGGAGCCGTCGGGTCCAAAGAAAAGATAAGAGTGATGAATTTTATTTTCTCTTATTGCGGACTTCAAGACTGTTTTAGCTATTTCCTGATTAATAATATCGTTGAAAGACATTTTTTACACTCGGTTTTCGGTTATCGGTGTTCGGTTTTCGTTAAAATATTAAAAATACATATCAAAAATCAAATATATCCCCTGCAATCTGAAAGATTGCGGGGACTTAATCCCTGGAATTCTTTAAATTCCACGGGGCAAATCAAAATTCAAAAATTTTTCTTCAGGTATTTATCTATTAATGTTCTAATTTGTTCCTGAATTTCGGGTATTTCACCTTTTGATTTTATTATTTTCACTCTTTGGGGTTCTTTTTTGGCTATTTCCAAATACCCTTTTCTTACCTTTCTATGAAAAGAATTGTCTTCTATTTCAATTCTATCGTCCCCTTTTAACTTAAATCCCAAAAGATTATCGGTATCCAAAACGAATGTAAGGGTGGGATATGCTTCTTCCACAGCTAATTTATTTAATTTTAAGACTAACTTCAGGTCTATTCCCCGCCCATATCCTTGATAAGCTGTTGTAGAATCCATGAATCTATCACATATAACTATTTTGCCATCTTCCAAAGAAGGGAGAATAACTTCCTTCACAAGTTCTCTGCGCGAGGCAAGAAAAAGCAAAAGTTCTGTAATAGGAGAGATGTTATTACTTTTACTAAGTAGTATTTCTCGCAATTTTTCACCAGTGCCTGTTCCACCCGGTTCGCGAAGAAGGACAACTTCAAATCCTCTTTTTTGAAGATAATCTTTTAGTAAATCGGCATGTGTGGATTTGCCTGAACCTTCTCCTCCCTCAAATGTTATAAAAAAGCCTTGTTTTTTCATGTGTTATACCTTTTTAGGATTTTTCCGATAAGATTGTCAATTATATCTTCCCCAGTGTTTATTTTAAAATCCATAATTAAACACAGAGTAGGAACCAATGTTTTAAATCCCTTGGGAAATCTTACCCAATCCTTTTCAGTGGTTAAAATGAACTCAACATTATCTTTTTGAGCAAGGAAAGATAACCACTCAATATCTTTGCTTTTGTAGATGTAATGGTCGGGAAAACGCACTTTTTTGACAGGTTTAAGGTTTATTTTTTTCAGAGATTCTTCAAAAGAAAGCGGGTCAGCCAAAGAACAAAGCGACAGAAATCTTTTGCTTGAAAACTCTTTGGGCAGATATTTCTTGTCCTTTGTGTAATCCTTAAGATATAGTGGCCTATGAATGCTTTCTAAGACCGGAATTTGCGGCGCTTTTTTAAATAGCATAGAAAATGTCTTTCTCGTATTTGCGTCTTCATCAGCTTGTTCATCGGCATGAGTCAATATTATCAAGTCAGCCCTTTTAACCGAACCAATCGGCTCCCGTAAAAAACCGGCAGGAAAAAGTGAGCCGTTGCCGAAAGGGTTTCTTTTATTTATAAGAAGGATTTCTAAATCTTTTCCGAGATAAGGATACTGAAATCCGTCATCCATTATAAATACGTCGCATTCTTGTTTTTTTTCGGCATCCGATAAACTTTTTGCCCTGTTTTGAGAAATAAAAATAGGGACCGACGGGAAATGTTTAAAGAAAAGATACGGTTCGTCCCCAATATCCTTAGCTGCAAAAGCTTCTTTTGTTTTTGAAGAAATAATCTTTTTGTCCCCTTTATCTTCTCTCGCGTATCCTTTAGTCAGCAATCCGACTTTCCTTTTTTTATCCAAAAGTTTTTTAATAAGAAATTCCACACAAGGCGTTTTCCCTGCCCCGCCCAATGTTAAATTGCCTACACTTATAACAGGATATTTCGAACATTTACTTTTTTTTCTTAAAATGCGACTGATTAAAAAACCCGCGTAATAAATAGGGGATAAACCTTTCAAAACAAAAAGTAAAACATTTTCTAATATACCTCTTGCCCCTTCGTTTCCCATATGCCAAAAATACCAATAGCATTTACCGCCTTTTTCAATAATATCTGTGTCTGTATTGCTATTTTTCGTCTTCATGAAATGAATCTATAATTTTCAGGACATTTATTGTCTTTTCTACTTTTTCATCATAAGAAAACTTTATATTCGGAACAAATCGCAGGCGAAGTCTTCTGCCTATTTCACCTTCAATAAAAACTGTTGCACTTTTTAAACCTGCAAGGCTTTTTTCCCTGTCAGATTTACTGCCATAATGAGTCACATATACTTCAACTTCTTTTAAATCATTGGAAACGTCAACACCGACAATTGTTATAAAGCCTATTCTTGGGTCTTTTATTTCCTTTCTTTGAAGCATAGTGGAAATTTCCCTTCGTATTGCTTCGGATATTCGACAAGAACGTCTGGTTTTCATTTTTTTATATTTTTTCGGTGGAGTAATTTATGATCTTGACATTTGGATAAGAATTTACTTTCTTTACAATATAGGACAGTTTCCTGTCTATGTGTTTACCACTATTGCTTATGCAACTAACCCCTAAGTGTGATTCTTTCAAAGAATCTAAAAGGTCTATTTCTGAAATAGAGATATTAAATGTATTTTTTACTCGGGCTTTGAGGCTTAATATAATCTGTCTTTTTGATTTCAAAGAATCGCTATTGGGCGAATAAACCTGCCCGCCAAAGATTAGCAGGCGGGGATGAATAAGTAGAATGCTTACTACCATTGGTTTGGAATCAGATGACAGGAGTCGTAATTCAAATGTCAGAAACAAGATAGAAATATAATTGAAAACCCTTCACCTGTTATCTGTTTATTTAAGTTTCTGTAGAGTGTAAACTTCAACAATATCCCCCGGCTGCAAGTCTTTAAAATCCGCAATGCTCAATCCGCATTCATATCCCTGCTTCACTTCTGAGACATTGTCTTTGAATCTGCGCAGGGAATCCAATCTGCCTTTATAGAGTTCTTCCTTATTCCTCAAAACGCGTATTTTTGCACCCTTAATTGTAATTTTCCCGTCTGTTACCTGTGCTCCTGCCACAACCCTGCCTTTTGAATTGGAAAAAACCTGTTTTATTTCTGCCTTGCCTATAAGAATTTCCTCTATCTTAGGTCCAAGCATTCCTTCCATAGCTTTTTTGATATCGTCTATCGCGTCGTAAATAATATCATATAACCGTATCTCAACTCCTTTTTCCATAGCCAATTTTTGTACGGAACTCTGCACGCCGATATTAAACCCGATGATAATCGCTCGGGAAGCTCCTGCAAGAAGCACGTCGGAACTATTGATGCTACCTACACTCTGATGAATTATGCTTAAATTCACCTCTTGGCTGCTAAGTCGCTCCAAAACCTGTTTCAACGCTTCATGAGAACCTTGAACATCGCTTTTAATAATACATCGCAGTTCAATCGTTTTTTGTTTCCCCAATTGTTCTTGCAAACCTTCAAGCGTAAAGACAGCCTTTTCTTTTGTTTTGGCATTTTGCTGTTGAATATTTTTCCTGCTCACGATTTCCCTTGCCTCTTTTTCATTATTCACTACTTGGAAATCGTCTCCTGAAGTGGGAAGAGAAGAAAAGCCTGCCACTTCTACTATTGAAGAAGGCAACGCTTCTATTAAACTTTTGCCATAGTCGTCAATCATCGCTCTGACTTTGCCGAAAGTATTGCCAGACACAAAACAATCGCCGACCTTAAGAATTCCCGATTCTATCAATAAAGTCCCTACAGGACCTTTGCCCTTGTCCATTCTATTTTCGATAATATAGCCTTTGGCATGTCCTTCGACATCGGTAAAAGATTCCAACATCTCATATTCTAAAAGAACTGCTTCCAAAAGTTTGTCAATCCCGACGTTCTGTAAGGCTGAAACATAGACAAATTGAGTTGTTCCTCCCATTTCTTCGGGAACAAGCCCCAAAGATTGCAACTGTGTTTTTACTTTTTCGGGGTTTACAGTTTTTTTGTCTATCTTATTTATCGCCACAATTATCGGTATTTTGGCGGCTTTTGCGTGGTCAATGGCTTCTTTGGTTTGGGGTTGGACACCGTCGTCTGCGGCAACTACTAAAATGGCTATGTCGGTTATTTGAGAACCACGGGCTCTTAAACTGGTAAAAGCTTCATGTCCGGGAGTATCAAGAAAGATTATTTTGTTTCCATCACTTAAATTGACGGTTGAAGCCCCAATATGTTGTGTGATTTTACCCTTTTCTTTTTCCGCTACCCTTTTTTTGCTTATGGTATCAAGAAGCGTTGTTTTTCCGTGGTCAACATGACCTAAAACAACAACAACCGGAGGGCGTCGTATTTTTTTGCCTTTGCTATCCTGCACCGCTTTGGCTTTCCCTTTACTTTTGGGAATAACTTCTTCTCCGACAATTTCTATATTTAAATTCAAATTTTTACTTGTAATTTCTATTTCAGACCTCGTCAAAGGCTGGTTAAGATTAGCCATAATCCCGATTTTAATCAGTTTTTTTATTAATTCAGCGGAACTTAGCCCGATTTGTTCCGAAAGCTTGCTTACAGTTATCCCCTCACAAATCTTAGGAATCTTCTTTTTGCTTGTTTTTGAAACAACAGGGCTTGAAGGTTTTCCCTTTTCTTCAAGAAAAAGATTTTTCACGAGTTCATACTCTTCCTCGCTTAATGTGCTCATGTGGCTCTTTGCAGCAATACCTAACCCTTTTATTTCTTCGATGAGTTTTTTTGAAGGTAAACCGAGTTCTTTGGCAAGTTCATAAAGGGGTCTTTTCATTTGGTCTTCTCCGCTGTAGCGTCTTTGTTTCCGGAGGGCTTATTTCCGACAATTTCTTTGGATTTACTTATTATCTGGGCCGCTTTTACTTCTCCCATACCCGGAATATTTAATAAATCTTCTATTTTAGACTTGGCTATGTCCTCTATCGTGATAAAACCGGCTTTTCCTAAATAATTAGCCATTTTTATCCCCACACTGGGAAGTTGGGTAAGTTCTTTCTCTATTTCCTTAGGCGTGAACTTCTTTTCTTTCTCTGCTTGCGTCTTACTTCTTATATCCAGTTTCCATCCTGTTAATTTTGCTGCCAATCTGACGTTTTGGCCCTTTTTACCTATGGCCAGGGAGAGCTGGTCGTCTTCCACTATAATACGCACCCTACCAAATGGTTGCCTGCTTGTTGTAAGACGGGCAGGTTTATCTTCTTCGAAAATCTGTATATCCAAAACTTTCGCTGGAGCCATCGCTCGAGTGATAAATACTTTTATATCCTTGTCATAGGGGATAATATCTATTTTTTCGCCATTAAGTTCTTGGGTTATAGACCTGACTCTTTCGCCTTTTAGCCCGATGCAAGTGCCTACAGGGTCAACGTCTTTCATGTGACTTTCTACAGCAATCTTTGCTCTATGACCTGCTTCTCTCACTATCGCTTTTATTGAGATTGTACCTTCCTTGATTTCAGGGACTTCAATCCTAAATAATTGTTCCAAAAAACGCGGATGAGTGCGTGAAAATAGTAAAGGCGCAAAATTCCTTTCCCTCTTTATCTCAAATAAGTATGCTTTGACATTATCTCCAATTCTGAAATTGTCTTGCGGGAGGCATTCCTGCCTTGGTAATAATCCGTCAATTTCTCCCAATTCAACAATAAAGTCACGGCCGTCCATCGCTTCTACCCTGCCTGTTAGAATTTGTCCAATATAGGATTGATAAGTGGCATAGACCTTCTCGCTTACATGTTGGCGGATTTCCTTTGTAATAATATGTTTGGCGCTCTGTGCAGCGATTCTTCCCAAATCTCCTAATGGTTTGTCTTGGCCATCGATAACAATTCTGATATCTCCTGTATCCTGCTTAAATATTACGGAAATATCCTTTGATTCGCCAAATTTCTTCTTTGCAGCAGAAAGCACAGCGTCTTTCACCGCATCTATAAGGATTTCTTTATTTAACCCCTTTTCTTTCCCTAAGGATTCAAGAATCGCTAAAAATTCACTTTTCATTTTCTTATCTGTTTAGTAATTTAATTGGGAATTAGATCTCTAATCGGAGCTTCCGGTTCCTAACTAACTTACTTATGCCCCAAATCTGAAAGATTATCACAAAAAACATGAAAATGCAATCCTGCTGCGTTGCTTTTAACCATGGTTTAAGGATATAATGCACTTTTAAATTATGGGTTCCATTTTAAAAAAGCAGAAGAGTTTTTTGAGGCATAGGAATTTCAAAATGCAAAAAAGGGGGTAGATATGTTAAATGATCACAAAAATTTTGATTTCTTGGGAATGCCTGATTCTGAATTCAAAAAGATTAAAAAAGAAAATGGGTGGGGTCTTACGATTGCTGAGTTTAGAGGAGCTCAAAAGAGAGCAAAGAAGCCATTGAGTATAACAGAGGCGTATATATTAGATAGTCTCTGGTCTGACCATTGTTCATACAAACATTCGAAAAACAAACTGAAGGAGCTTATTAGAGAAAGCAAATATGTGTTCAGGAGCGAAAAAAGTGATGCGGGCGCTGTTAAAATTCCGGATAGTGGTTACTGTGCAATTTTCAAGATAGAGTCCCACAACCACCCGACTCTGATAAACCCTTTTGATGGAGCCGCTACCGGTGTAGGTGGGGTTATAAGAGATATATTTGCAATGGGCGCGGTCAATCTGGGCGTTGGTGCTTCTCTAAGATATGGCCCCAAAGAAAAACCTAATTCAAAAGATATTCTGGAAGATTCAATGAAAGGAGCTTCGGAATATTGTGATGTTATGGGACTACCTTTGATAGCTCTTGATACATATTTTGATGATTCTTTTAAACATAATTGTCTTATGAATGTAACAGCTTTAGGTATAGTGAAAAAAGATGAGATTATACCCAATATTGTTGCAAAGAGTGCTGTCGGCTATAATCTTATTTATATTGGAAAGCCGACTGCAGGCGCTGCTGTCGGCGGGGCTTCATTCGCTTCCCAAGCATTTGAAGAAGGCAAGAGCAAAGAAATTGAGTTCGGTTCAAACCCTTTATTGGAAAAAGCCACATTTAATATTTGGGAAAAAGTAAAAAAAGAGCTGAGGAGAAAAAAGCTATTCTCCGATATATCATTGAAGGATATGGGAGCCGCCGGTCTAACCTGTTCCACCGTAGAACAGGTTGCTGTGAGAGGGTATGGTATTGAAATATATACGAACAAGGTTCCTATACCGAAGGGACTACAAGTGGCCCCTCTGGCTTTGGCGGTTGGTGAAGATCAAGAAAGGAATATGATTATAGCATCGGAAAAAGCCACGAAAATTATTCTGGGCATTTTTCAAAAGGATAAAGCATTCAAAAAACATGGAGGCAAAGCCGCTGTAATAGGAAAGGTAATCAAAGAAGATAGATTTATTATGAGAGATAAAAATATGGTGTATTCTGATATACCTGCCAGTTTAATTACTGAAGCGCCGGTGTATAAGCCAATGAGTAAAAAAGCTTCTTTAACTGGAAAGAAATTCAATATTGAAAAACCAAAGAATTTAGAAAAGATAATACTCAAATTGGTGGGTTCAAAAAATGTATATTCAAGAAAAGATATTTATAAAGTTCTTCAGGGCAAGCCTGCCTCGCCGAATACAGTTCATCAAGGCGGGCAACCTGATTGGATAGTAAAAAGACCCGATGAAACAGATGTATGTATTATTGCTCCACTAAAAAGGGAAAAAGTCAATAAGCAAAATAA
>CAZNJA010000005.1:34835-43086 GCA_964573245.1 uncultured bacterium | reverse complement strand
TGTGCCTACAATAGGGGGGCAATTAACCGGACATGTAGATGGAGTACCTGGACACGTAGATGGACACCTGGGACATCTATTTTTCAAATACACATAATCTTGCTTCCAAGAGTCTTTTCCTACGCCTTTTATGTAGGGGCCATTCCACTTGGGATTATCTGCAGGAACATAAGGAATTACTGAACTATCTCTTCCCGTGAGACAGGTATCTAAATAATCTATACCCATCGGGGGATATGTTCCCAAATCATTCTCATACATAGCAATAGCGCCTTCTATTGCGGCGATATCAGCTTCTGCCTTTGTCATTTTCGCTTTTTCCAGCCGTCTTGCAACATT
The DNA here is from genome assembly GCA_964573245.1 of uncultured bacterium. Lineage (GTDB taxonomy): Bacteria > CAIJMQ01 > CAIJMQ01 > CAIJMQ01 > CAIJMQ01 > CAZNJA01. The sequence continues at coordinate 42,747 of CAZNJA010000005.1, read as the reverse complement.
AGGCGTCATGATTCCCGCAAGCAAAACTATAATAGCAATTACCACCATCAGTTCCATCAACGTAAACCCGTTTTGACTGTCTAAAAATTTTTTCATAATTCCTTCCTCCATTATTTTAAAGTTATTTTTTTAGAGGTTATTCCCTCTCCCTTTTTGTCATATGCGGTGATGGTATAGAATCCTGAATCCGACCCTATATCAATCTTGTAATAAGGGCTACCCGCCGGTCCAAGAGTATCGGCTTGGTCGCTGGATATGTAAGGTCCTCCACTGCTTGATTCCCATAACTGTGCTAAATCAGTTGGAAGCGCTCCGTCATTGTCAATCTGATAAAGACTTATGGCTTTAATAAAAATATCAATATCTGCTTCTGCTTTGGCCTTTTTCCCTCTTTCTATGTTTTTCATTATATTGGGAATCATTATTGATGCAAGAAGCAGAATTATCGCAATCACAGCCATCAGTTCTATTAAAGTGAACCCTTTTCTCATTTTCATGTTCATATATTTACTCTCCTTTTGTACAAAGCAATTTATATGCCAGTCTTGAAATACTTTATATTATACTCCACTTTATATTGTAAGTGTAAACTATTTCGCACAGTATTAATAGAAAATCAAAAATAGAAACACATTGGAAATGCATGGAAATAGCTTGAAATACATTGCCTGTTTAGCACATATTTCCACCCTATATTTACCGTATTTCTATTGCATTTCAGTTTCTTGCTACTCTCTTCTTTATTTTTTAAGGGTTACACTAAAAGTTGTTCCTTTCCCTTCTTGGCTTTCCACTTTTATATCGCCGCCTATTTTTTTTATGATAGCATACGATATTGCCATGCCTAAACCGGAGCCTTGTTTGCCTTTGGTGGTAAACAGCGGCTCGAATATCAAGCTTTTTTCTTTGGCGGGAATGCCTATGCCCGTATCGGAAATATCAAGACGGACTTCCTTGTCGTCTTCATGCGTTTCCAACTTTAAAGTTCCGCCGGTTGGCATTGCCTGATAAGCGTTAAATATAATATTCGAAAGAGCTTGTTTCAGGCTTTCGCTTTCGCCCTGTGCTTTTGACAAAGAAGCGTGAAGTTCGTTTTCGACTTTGACCTTTTTATAATTTTTTTCCGTGACAGCCGCTTCTTTCAAAACATCACGGATAATATCGTTTATATTAACCGAACTCAACATTATTTTTTCGTCGGTTCGCGCAAACTTCAGCAGTTCCTCCGCTATTCTATTCATTCTATCAGCCTCGTCTTCTATGATTTTGATTTCGTCGTTTAGCTTTTCATCATCCGTTATTTTCTTCTTTAAAAGGTAGGTGGCATTTTTTATTATCGCCAACGGATTTCTTATTTGGTGGACAACGCCAGATGCCATTTTGGCCAAAGACGCCAGTTTTTCTTTTTGGAGAAGTTCTATTTGCGTCGATAATAATTCGGAACCCATGGATTTTAACTGTCCGTTCCTGACTTTCAATTCTTTGTCCAATTTTTCATTCATTTCTTTCATTTCCTTGCGCGCTTGCATGGATAGCGTTGAAAGTTTGTCGAGATATTCCGAAGTGCTACGCCCCTTTTTAAAAAAAACATTTAAAGGGAGGAAAAAGATTAATATTAAAATGAGCGCTAATAGAAAACCAATTGCGAAGAAAAATAAAGACACAAAATAAATTTTGTCGGAAAGTTCAGGACTTATAATGATAGGGAAAAAAGCCACAATTCCTATCATCAATATAAAGATTAACAGAATATATACGCCTTTACGCATGGGCTTCACAAACATTCAAGATTCAAGTTTCAATTTTCGGTTTCCTCGTTTTTATCCCGTATTGCTTTAACTTATCGTAAAAATGTCTCCTGGAAACGCCGGCTAATTTGGACGCTTTGGAAATATTCCCCTCGGCTTCTTTCATAGCACCTATAAGATATTCTTTTTCCGCTTTTTCTCTTACCTGTTTAAAAGAGTGTGCTTCTTCCTGCCCTGAAGAAGAAACAGTACTTTCTTCCTGAGGGATGAAACCATTTTTGTGCGTTTGTTTCATTACAGGAGGTAAATCCTCGGTTCTTATCACGTTGTCTTTTGAAAGCACAAGAACCGCTCTGACTAAATTTTCAAGTTCCCTTACATTGCCAGGCCAAGAATATAAATAAAGAATTTGCGATGCTTCTTCTGAAATTTTTTTCAGCGGGACATTATCTTCCCTACTGTATTTTTTCAAAAAATTATTTATTAACAACGGGATATCATCTTTCCTTTTTCTTAAAGGCGGAATATCCACAGATACGGTATTTATACGATAATATAAATCATCGCGAAAAATTTTTTCTTCTATTAATTTTTCCAAATTTTTATTTGTAGCCGAAACTATTCTTACATCCACTTTTATGGGAGCAGTCCCTCCAACACGAATAAATTCCTCCGACTGTAAGAAACGTAAAAGTTTCATCTGAACGGAAGGTGAGAGGTCGCCTATTTCATCCAAAAATATAGTGCCTTCATCCCCGACTTCAAAAATACCCAATTTCTTTTTATCAGCGCCGGTAAAAGCACCTTTCTCGTGTCCGAATATTTCCGATTCTAAAAGTGTTTCCGGCAGTGCCCCGCAATTTATAACAACGAAATTCTTGTTTTTTCGCCCGCTTCTTTTATGTATAGCCCTAGCAACCAATTCTTTACCCGTACCGGACTCACCTCTTAACAAAACAGGAACTTTTGAATCGGCAACTTTTTCTATAAGCGCATATACGCTTCTCATGCAATCGGAATTGCCCACCAATTCTTCGAATCCTGCTTTACGCTCGAGCTCTTCCTTTAAATAGACATTTTCTTCCGCAAGTCTCTTGTGTTCTAAAGCGCGTTTTACGGTATGAATAACCGTTTCCGGCTCAAAAGGTTTGGTAATATAATCATACGCGCCCAGCCTTAATGCCTCCACTGCAGAATCAAAACTCCCATAAGCCGTGATAAATATTACAGGAATCTCATAGCCATCGCTCCGCATTTGTCGCAGGAACTGGATTCCATCCATTTGCGGCATTTTGATATCCGAAATCACCAACGATATATTTTCCCGGGATAAAATCTTCAAACCTTCTTTTGCGTCTTCGGCTTTGATGCAAACGAAGTCTTTTTCTTCCAAAATGGAAGAAAGAGTTTTCCTCATATTGGGTTCGTCTTCAACGATTAGAATTTTCGCTTTCATTTTTGCGGGAAAAAATTAAGAACTGAAGGGCCTATGAACAAAAGGACTCACGAACGAAGGAATCTACACTTAATTCTTTACTCTCGCTCTTTTCCAGTTCTTTCGTCTGCCCAGTGATTATACACTAATAAATAATACAGATAAATTAGGTATAGCACATTGTTATTATGAAAATAGATATTCGGAGGAAGAAAGATTGTCAGGCAATTTTTTGGGCTATTCCAATAAGAGGCATATAAAGAGCAATCACAATAAATCCCACTATTACCCCCATAGCTATAATTAGAATAGGTTCAATGAGAGAAGAAAGCCCTTCTACCGCTACGTCCACGTCTGCTTCGTAGGAATCCGCAACTTTGATTAGCATATTATCCAAAGCGCCTGTTTCTTCGCCAACGTCAACCATATTTATTACCATAGGCGGGAAAAATTTTGACTCCGACATAGGGCGCGCTATTGATTCTCCTTCTCTTACAGCGTTATGGACCACAACCACACTCTTTGACAAAACTTCGTTTCCCGATGTATCTTTTACAATATTCAGGGCTTGAAGAACAGGAACACCGGAAGTTATTAAGGTTCCAAAAGTTCTAGCAAATCGGGCAACAGTAGCCTTCTTAACAAGGGGACCAAAAATAAAAATTTTAAGTTTTATCATATCCACGAAATACTTTACTTTTATAAATTTCCCAACAATTATTTTATATATTGTTATCAATAATATAATGCCTATAATTAACCAAACAAAGTTCGGAATATTGAAAAAATCACGGCCAGTAATTAAATTTACCATATTCAACAAAAGCTGAGTCGGAGCGGGTAAAGCAGCATCACCTGCAAGGTCCTCTAACGTTTTTATAAATTGAGGAATAACTACAATCATGATAACCGAAAGAATTCCTACAATGGCAACCGTAACCAAAATAGGATACATCATCGCGCCTTTTATTTTTCTCTTTAAGCTAATATCTTTTTCAAGAAATTGTGCTGTTTTATCCAGAACCTGTTCAAGAACTCCGCCCACTTCGCCTGCTCTCATCATATTTATGTAAAGTTTGGAAAAGGTTTTGGGATGTCTGGATAGTGCTTCCGATAAACTGCTGCCGCCTTCTATATTTTCTACGATATCAGCCAATATATCCTTTAATGCCCCGGGTTTACTCTGCTCTTTTAATATATTCAAACTCCGTACAACGGGTAACCCCGCATCTATAAGCGTAGCCAACTCACGAGTAAAAGTAGTCAAGTCTTTTATGCCGACTCTTGTAGTAAGACCCGGTATCTTTATATTAATCTGCATGCCTTTGGCAGTTTTTCCCCCTCCCCTTGTATATCCGCCCTTTCCCACCGGGCCGGTTTGTTCTTTAACAGAAGTGGGGAAATATCCCATGTCACGCAGCTGCGCAGTAGCGCTATTTACATTCCCTGCATCCAAAATACCTTTAATTTCTTCCCCGTGAATATCCAAAGCTACATAATTAAAAGCAGGCATTCCTTACTCCTTATAGACCATAGAAAAAACTTAAATTCTTTTGTTTTCCTCTGTAACCCTTTATTCTCCCACGGTTTCGTTTTAAACTTGCGTTGTTATCTCGTTGATATTTTACCATTTTATTTACAACTATGCATTTTTTTAACCGGCTGTTTCTCTTATAATTTCTCCTATTGTAGTAATGCCTTTTTTTATCTTGTCAATACCATCATCCCTAAGTGTTCTCATGCCAGCTTTAAGTGCCGCATTTCTTATTTTACCGGTGCTTGCTCTTTCTCCTATCAATCCTCTGATTTCATCATTGAGAACCATGATTTCGAACAACCCCGTTCTACCAACAAAACCAATATTGTTACAAGCAGGGCAACCTTTTTCTTTATAAAATTTGATGTCTTTAAATTCTTCTTTGTTAACGCCTAGTTTCCTAAATTCTTCATCAGAAGGGAGATATTCTTGTTTGCATTGTTGACATAATACCCTCAACAATCTCTGCGAGACAATTGCTTCAAGAGTAGAAGCAATAAGATAAGATTCCACTCCCATATCCAAAAGACGTGTAATAGTGGAAGGCGCGTCATTTGTATGAAGAGTGGAAAAAACCAAGTGACCTGTCAAAGACGAATGTATAGACATCTCTGCAGTAGGTAAATCCCTAATTTCTCCCACAAGAATTATATCTGGGTCCTGCCGTAATATACTACGAAGACATTTATCAAAGGTTAACCCCACTGCAGTATTTATGGATACTTGAATAATTCCTTCCACATCATATTCAACCGGCTCTTCCGTAGTAATTATTTTAACTTCAATACTGTTTAACTCCATAAGTGCCGCATAAAGAGTCGTTGTCTTACCGCAACCTGTTGGACCCGTCACAAGAACTATACCGTTAGGTTTTCTTATAATTTTTCTTATTATCTCCAAATCATTTTTTCGGAATCCGAGTTCATCTAAAGAATGTTTCAAAACCGATTTGTCCAAAACCCTCATAACCACCGATTCTCCAAAAACGGTTGGAAGAGTTGAAACCCTCATGTCTATTTCACTGCTTCCCATGTGCAGCGCTATTCTGCCGTCTTGAGGTTTTCTTCTTTCTGCAATATCCATCTGAGCCATCACTTTAATACGAGTTGTAACAGGAATAGCAAAGTGTTTTGGAGGAGGCAGCATTTCATACAAAATACCATCTACTCTATATCTTATCTTAAATTGGTCTTCAAATGGCTCAAAGTGTATATCACTGGCTCTATCTTTAATTGCCTGAATAAGCACAAGATTAACAAGCTTCACTATTGGAAGTTGCCTTGCCATTTCTTCTAAAGCTGTAAGGTCCGATATTTCTTTTTCTTCTTCATCTACAGATGTTACCGTTGCCTCAACTTCTTTCAACAAATCCTCTATGCTTTCCGTTTGCACACCATAAAACTTTTCAATAGCATTGTTGACTTCCTCCTCATTGCTTCTTAATCCCTTTACTTCACAATCCAACATAAATCGCAAATCGTCCAATATCTGAACATTTATAGGGTCCCCCATCGCTACCACTAAAACATTTCCTTCCATGCGGACAGGAACAATTTTATAGGCTTTTGCAATGGAACTTGTAACCCTGTCCAATAAATCCTTCGGAATCTTTACTTGGGATAAGTCTATTTCCTTCATACCAAGCTGAACGCTTAGCACCGAAAGGATATCCTCCTCGCTAACATAGCCTTTCTCTACAAGAATCTTGCCTAACAATTTGCCTCCAGTTCTTTGTTCGGCCAAAGCTGCGTTCAACTGGTCTTGAGTAATCAATCCTTTGTCTTTAAGTATTTCACCTATAAGATGTTTTCTTTCAGGACTCATTCTTGGACATCTCCTGCAATTTCGTTTTCATAGAATCAATGTCGACACTGTGCGTAATTACATCTTCGTAAGAAATGATTTTTTGTATATATAATTTCAGAAGATGGTCATCCATTGTCATCATTCCATATCTTGCTCCTGTCTGAATAAAGGATGTTATTCTATAAGTTTTTCTTTCGCGAATAAGTGCTTGAATTGCCGGGATTGCAGCCATTATTTCAAAAGACGCTACCCTCCCCTTGCCAGAAGCCCTCGGCAATAATTGTTGTGATATTACCCCTACAATATTGGCTGCCAACTGCACGCGGGCTTGTTCCTGTTGCGCAATAGGAAAAGCATCTATCACCCTGTCAACACTTTGAGCAGCCCCTGTTGTATGAAGAGTAGAAAATACTAAATGTCCCGTCTCTGCCGCCATTAAAGCCGCCTCCATAGTCGTTATATCTCTCATTTCTCCCACGAGTACAACATCGGGGTCCTGCCTTAATGCTCTTATAAGCCCGTCTTTAAAAGTTGTCACATCAGATCCAATCTCTCTTTGCGTAACAATACTTTTCTTATTTCCATGAAAATATTCTATCGGGTCTTCAATAGTAATGATATGACAATCTCTTTTTTCGTTAATATAATCTATCATTGTAGCCAATGTGGTCGTTTTGCCGCTTCCTGTAGGACCCGTTACCAAAATTATTCCACGAGGACGATATAAAAGTTCCTTGATTTTGTCGGGTAAACCCAATTCTTGAAAAGTCAACAATTGATATGGAATAAGTCTTAGTGACAACCCGATTGTTCCCCTTTCATAAAAAACAGCCACTCTAAATCTTGCTAAATTCCCGAAACTAAAACCAAAGTCCGTATTGCCCAATTCTTTCAATCTTTTTTGGTGAAGGGGGGTCGTTACATTCTTCATGAAACCTTCAGTATCTTCGGGAGTCAAAGGTGGATAATCCAGCTCATGCAAAGAACCGTGTATTCTTAAAATAGGGGGTTTACGCACTTTTAAATGTAAATCGGAAGCATCCTCGTCTACAACAAGCTTTAATAACTCTGATATTTCCATTTCTTTTCCCTCGCTTTTTGCTCAGAAATCATCAGAAATTAAATCTGATGTTTTATATTGTGAATTCCAAAAGCTATTAAACAGCAGAATCAAATCTTAAACTGGCATTTGTTAAGCCTTATGCCATTATCTGTTCTCACGTTTCTACATCCACAACATCACCTTGAGTCGTGGATAAAATTTCTTCTACAGTAGTAATTCCTTGGCAAGCTTTAATCCATCCGTCTTCTCTTAATAGCCTCATCCCTTCTTGTCGAGCTAAATCTCTTATTTTACGAGATACAATTTCTTCCATAACTAATTCT
>CAZNJA010000005.1:0-34825 GCA_964573245.1 uncultured bacterium | reverse complement strand
TCTTATTTTGTCGGACATAATCAAGAGTTCAAATATCCCCAATCTTCCTTTGTATCCTGTAGAATTACATTCCTCGCATCCCCTGCCCCTCTTGAAACTTGCTGTTTTCAGTATATCTTTACCCATTTCTTGCTCTATGACCTCGAGAATGTCTTCAGAGGGCTGATAGACTTCAGCACATTTCTTGCATATCGTTCTAACCAATCTTTGCGCCATTATTGCCTGAACGGAAGAAGATACCAAAAATGGTTTTATTCCCATATCTATCAATCGAGTAAGCGCGCTGCCAGAATCATTGGTATGCAAAGTCGAAAAAACCAGATGTCCCGTCAATGCCGCCCTAACTGCTATTTCTGCGGTTTCAGTGTCGCGAATTTCTCCCACCAGAATAACATCTGGAGCTTGCCGCAACATACTTCTAAGAGCATTAGCAAATGTGAGGTCTATCTGTGGTTTTACTTGCACTTGATTTATCCCGGAAAGCTGATATTCCACCGGGTCCTCAACGGTTATAATCTTTTTGTCAGGAGTGTTAAGTTCATTCAGCACCGCATAAAGAGAAGTTGTTTTCCCCGAACCTGTCGGTCCTGTAACCAAAATGATTCCATTTGTCGTTTTTATTACCTCAGACCATTTTTTTTGGTCTTCACCCAGAAAACCTAACTCTCCAAGCCCAAGCAGAAGGCTTGATTTATCCAGAATCCTCATGACAATCGATTCCCCGTGAATACCAGGTAAAGCCGAAACACGCAAATCAAGTGTCTTTCCCATTATAGTAACGAGAATTCTTCCATCTTGCGGCAATCTTTTCTCTTCTATTTTCATACCCGCCAACAGTTTAATTCTAGACAAAACAGAAGCTTGTATTTTCTTTGGGGGTGCTTGCATTTCCTGAAGAACTCCGTCAATCCTATATCTTATACGAAGCCTATTAATGAGAGGTTCAACATGAATATCAGAAGACCTCATTTTGAACGCTTCCAAAATGAGCATGCTTACAAATTTTATTATTGGGGCATCTTCGGGATTTTCGTCTTCCTCCACATTTTCCAATCCCGCGATAGATAAATTTGATTCGCTTATTTCAGTAACTAAGGTGCTTAATGTTTCCTCCGCTACCCCATAGTATTGAGTAAGCTTTGGCTCCATATCTTGTTCTTTTGCTAATAAGGGGTTGATTTTATGACCTATTATCTTTTCAAGATTATCAAGCGACAAAAAATCCAAAGGATCAGCCAAAGCAACTGTCAAAGTGTCATCTTTGAATTCCAAAGGCAAAAGTTTATATCTTCTTGCGACAGTTGCAGACACCTGATTAATAACTTTTTTGGGGGGATTATATTCTTTAAGGTTTATAGGAACTAAACCAAAATGGGAAGCTAACGCTTTAGTAAGAGATTCTCTGCTAATGAATTCAAGTCTTACTAAAATATCGCCTAATCTATCACTGGTTTCTTGTTGTTCTTTTAGCGCAGTTTCAAGCTGTTTCTCGCTTACCAAACCCATATTTACCAATGTGTCTCTAAATATTTGTTGCTCTCTTTTTTTCATATCAATTGCTCTTTATTTTATCTAAAACCAAATAACTCAAGTATTTTAGAGAGTGTTAAAACGGAAAGATACCAAACATCTAATCAATAGTCAACTACACAGTTAACTATTTTGAACCCGCGTTTGCAATGTATCTTCCACTTTTTTAAAGTCCTCCTCCGTATTGACGCTTTCGGAATCAAATAAACTGATTACAATCTTAATTTTATAGCCGTTCTCCAAAACCCTTAACTGTTCCAATTTTTCTTTTTCTTCCAATTGTGAAAGGGGTAAGTTAGTAATTTTTTGCAAGAAATCCATTTTATAAGCATATATACCCAAGTGTTTCAAAAATTTAAACCCCGTTAGAGATGGCTCCGACGATACGTCGGAGCGTAAATTACGCTTAAGGTTCGGGCTCTCTTTCTTTTTACTTATAAAGCAGTTAGATAAGTCATAATTTTTCTTTTTTATCTCTAACGGGGTAAAACCTTTTTTCACTCCGTTGCGATAATGAGGAATTTGTGAACGCGAAAAATAAAGAGCAAAATTTTTATTATCAACGACTACTTTTACCACATTACTGTTAGTAAATTCTTCTATATTTGACGATTGATATGCCAATGTTGCCATGTCGATTGTTCTTGCTTTCCTCAAAGACAATACAAGATTTTCTATTGATAAAGAAGAAATCAACGGCTCGTCCGCCTGAATATTAACAATTACATCCTCATCGGCAATATCCAGAATTCTGGCGGCTTCTGCTACTCTGTCCGTGCCGCATTTATGCAATGAAGAAGTTTTGATTATTTTTCCGCCAAAGTTTTTTGCCGTGCCTTCTATCTCTTCACTGTCGGTTGCAATAAAAACACCTTCGAAAAACGACATCTTCGAAACGTTTTGCCAAACCCATTCAATCAATGGCTTGCCTAAAATTTTACGCAAAAGTTTTCCTCTTGCTCTGGTCGAACCAAATCTTGACGGAATAATCCCGAAAACTTTCAAAATACCCCTCCTAATCAATGTAAAATGCAAAAATCAAATATCACCCCTAGGAATGCAGAGCATTCCAGGGATTTAGTCCCTTTCTAGGGAGACTAAGTCCTCGGAATTTCCACGAAATTCCAGAGGGAAATTACATATTAAAATGTAAATAGAATATTCTTAATAGCTAAAAACAAGACACAATGACTAAACAACATTTAAATCCTAAATTCCAATAACCAAATTGTTTTTTCTCTAAATTTTTGTCTGGTGATTGATTATTAATTTTGATTTGTTATTTTGCCTTTTGCCCCGAGAAATCCAAAGGATTTCCGGGACCCAGTCCTTGAGATTGCTTTGCAATCTCTAAGGGCATTTTAATTTTTTACTTTCATTTAAAATGTCGCGCCTTTTTTGCCTGTTTGCTTTTCCATTTCCAAAAGTTTTTTCCCGTATTCAAAACCCTGCACCACTATCGCGTCATCGCTCCTGATAGTCCTGCTTTTGGAAATCTCTGAATTATAAAATTCTCTCTTGCTCAAAAGATTCAAAAACCTATTCTTAAAATCGGGAAAACTTTCCCCATAAATATGATAAGAATCGGAAATATCCACATATCTTCCAATATTTACTTTCCTGTCAATTTTCTTGGAAATCTCTTCAGCAATATATTTTTGAAGTTCCGTAATACCAAACAGGTTCATAAAAGCCGCTCTGTAAGCATCTCTTGAACGCCAATGTGTATTCATCGTCAAATAAAGTTCGCTGTTTTCCTCAAAAATTCTGCACCATATTCGCTGAAGACAAGGCGGATCGTTGGTATCGGCATCGCAAAAAGGTATCCATGTAATTGCCTGGGCCCTTCTCGAATAGTAAGTACTAGAAAGTTTTTCTATTAATTTTTCCACTTGATTCACCCCGTTAGAAGTAGGAAGTGCCTTTGGCATTTCCGTACGGTCACCTAAAGGTGACCTACTTCTAACGGGGTGAACGGCTTCTTTCGGATTCTGCGGCAAATGATAATTAAAAAGTCTATCGTGATAAGTATATGTCCACTTACCTTCTTCGGGGTTTATCCAATCATCGTGAACACCAAAAACTATTTCTTGTCTGTATTTTTCCAAATCTTCCATCCCGCCGGGAAACGCAAGATGAATTCTCGGCTCGGAAAACGGTTGATTTATAGCCATAATCATTGTTGCGTCTTTACTTGGAGGGTCTGACTTTTTATCGTATTCGGTTTTATTTTCTGTACCTTTTTCCCATAAAGCTACAAGGCTTTTTTCCCAAATTTCTGCGATGTTTTCGCCCTTTATCGTGATTACAGGTAATTTCATTTTTTATTTCTAACCATTATTTTAACACTCCCATTGCAAGATTGTCTATCGTATCAATAAATAATTACTAACTGCTAATATATAGTATATAATATAACTGAAAATGAAACCTTTTCTGCTTTTTGTATTCTGGCTACTAAATATAAAAAAACGTACCTCACAAACTCCGTTCCATCCCGAGATATGGGGATTATTGCCTTTCCTGATGTTTCCGTTGATATTGGCTATCCCATGGTATTATCAAATAACTCAACCGGAAAAATTTTCTTTTTTTCAAACAAGTTATTTATTGGGAATAGGGCCTATGTTTCTCTACTATATATTCGGCTTAGCAATAATGTTGTTTGTAACTATAATATCTTTTCCCCATGTCCCGAATTTAAAGATTTCGCTTTTAGGTCACCTTTTTATGATAAGCGGAATACTGTACGCATTCAGACTTGCAAATGCTCCGTACTTCAAAAATTTTGGACATTTGACACCTTTGTATTTTTTAGTAATGTTTAATCTGTTGATAATAAGCATTGTTCCCGGATTCATACGCAGAGAAACCAACAGAATTATTTGCGCAATAGCCATATCAACGGAATTGGGGCTGGTAATGCTGCTGTTAGAAAAAGGAAGTGCCATATTTGATTTTGCTTTAACATATGGGGTCTGGATTTTTCCATTATGTGCGGTAATCATCATAACAAGCTGGTTCTTCTCAAGAAATAACTATGGTTTGGGCGGCGGAATTTCAGGGCTTGCTTTTTATTACATTTTAGGCCATATGTTCAGAAACACTGCAATTGAAAATGTTGTGTGGTTGTCCACCCCTCTATTACTAACAATAATTATCCTTTACAACTGGCTCACAAGACTTTCTTACAGAGTATCATACGACCCTGTTCTCAACATTTATACAAGGGGATTCTGCAACAATATTATACATGGGCATGCAAATATCAACTTGGGAAGCAAATTCTGCGTTGCCATGTTAGACATCGACTACTTCAAAAGAATCAATGACACATATGGGCATGAAGCCGGTGATAGGGTTTTGCACACTATTGCTCAAGTAGTGCGCGGATATGCAATGCCAAGGGGCATTACCTGCCGCTATGGTGGAGAGGAACTCGCAATATTTTTCCCGCATACAAATTTATATAAAGCCGTTGCAATAGCAAAAAGGATTCACAAAGCGGTGGGAAAAACATCTATTCCCATGGCAAAAAACAAAAAAGAGATATTGACAGTAAGCATAGGAGTGGCAACCAAACATAAAGGCGAAAGTATTTTACAGACATTGAAAAGAGCTGATGAGGCGCTTTATCGCGCAAAAGAAGGAGGACGAAACCAAGTTAAAAAAGCCGAGCCGCCTTTAACCGGGGAGGAACAAATTAAACACCAGAAAACAAATCCAACCTACAATCGGACCCCTTAAAATAAAAAATGAAATCGGAAGATAGAAAAATTTTTATATTTCTAAAAATTATCGCCCTGATTATTTTAGTTATTATTGCTTTAAAACTTAGAATTGTTGCCATAAGTTCAACGGGCAACGACGCCATATACAAAGTCCCCCTGTTCGTTTTGCCACTGCTTTTAATCGGTTTTATTATCTGGGACCTGTTCGGCGACCAAATCAGTGAACCTTTCGCTTCATTCCTTTTGCAATCCGGAGAAAAAATCTCCAAGCCTAAATATTATTCCAAAGCACGCGCGTTACTTGCACAGAATAAAACCGAAGAAGCAATAAAAATTTACGAGAAACTCCTAAATGAAGACAAGTCCGACATTACGGCTTACTGTGAACTTGCGGATATTTATCACGAAAAATTAAAAGACTACTCCACCGCTTTCAAATACTACGAAAAAATGGAGGAATATGCCAGAGAAGACACCGACATGATATTTGCCATAAACCGAAAAGTAGATATCTACCTGGCAAATGAAGACTATTCCAACCCTGAACCAGAGCGAGCTCGATTCAGGGCTAAAGCAATTGAAGAGTTGACAAAAATAACACAAAAATTCCCGAAATTGAAAGATGCAGTACGTGCCGAAGAGAGAATTAAGAAACTGAAAGAACTTTTTGAGAAACAAACCAACAAGAAGACCAACAATGTTTAAAGAAAATCATAGAAAGATCAGTTTAAAGTTTTTGGTTAATGTAATAATCGGGTTAACTTTATTTAGTTTGGTAGGGATATCGGCATATTGTGAAAACGAGGGAACAATTACAGAAACCGATTTTAGTGGTCATATATACGGGAAAGTGCTGGAATCTGGTTCAGGAGCTCCGATAAGAAATTTCACTGTTAGACTTGCTATGCCTAAAGAACAAAAACCAGAAGACATAAAAGACAGCCAAACAGGACTAAGCTATGATTTAATGCACAACGGTATTACTATTCGTAATGGAAACGGAACATTCTCAATCCTATACCTAACCACTAACTCAGTCCTTAGGGTTATTGTCGAAGCTCCGGATTTTATCCCTGCATACATAGACAGGGTCACTGTGAAGCCAAGTTCTGATAAGAGTTTCAATGCTGTCTTCATATTAAAACATGGAGTAACGATAGAAGGTATTGTCGTTGACTCTATTAAACAGAAACCCATCTCTGAAGCAACAGTAACTCTTCTTGATTCTTTAGGTGGATATTACAGATGGTTTTCATGGCAAAACTCTTATGAGGCAAATTACTCAGTCAAAAAAGCAGAAACAGATAAGGAAGGAAAATTCTCATTCTCGGGTATAAACCCAACAAAATTAGATGTTCTCGTCACACATCCGGATTATTCAAGTACTCGCCTCTTGGAGGTTGACTTATCTCAAGAAAAGAACCAAAAAGAATTAAAACTTTCCATAGACCCTGCAGGGAAAATTGAAGGGACGGTTTATGATAAAACAGAAAAACCACTTTCAAATATTCAAATGGAACTTTATTTAAAAAGAGATTTAGAAGAACTAGAAGAACATTATGGTCAAGTCTCTACTGATGAGAAAGGTCATTACCAATTTGATAATCTTCCATCTGGCAAATGGCGATTAACAAGATTAGAAGGACTTAGATTTGACCGATTAAAAGAGATAGATTTAAAACCCGGAGAAATGAAAAAAGTAGATTTTGGATCAGAAAAAGGTGTAAAGCTCTATGGAACAGTTAAGCATAAAGGAACCCCCTTAGATGAAGTGTCAGTCTCGGTAATTGATGAATCCATGAAGTTTGTAATTGCCGGCACCATTACTGACAAGAATGGAAATTACGAAATTATAGGGCTTGAGTCAAAAGAATACCAAATCAATGCTCAAAAAGGAAAGTGGACAGATCCAAATAAACTATATCTTAAGAAAAAAATTGAGTTAGAAGGAGAAAAGGTCAAGTTAGACTTTACTTTTCCATATGCGAGTTTGAGTGGTGTAGTGAAAGACTTTGGGACAGGAAAAACTCTTTCTAATATTCTTATTAGAGCATATAAAAAAGCTGCATGGAGTGAAATTTTTAGCAAAGATGATATTGGAGCTCCAGAAAAAGGATGGCTCTGGAGACCTTTACAAAAAGTTACAACTTTAGCTGATGGAAGTTTTAGATTAGAGAATTTAGCTTCCGGTGAGTATATTATACTTGCCGGAAAATATGATTCTGATAATCGAGTTGCTACAGGCTTAATCACTATTGAAGAAAATACGGAAATGAAAGATATCCTTATTCAGATTAATCAATCCGGCAAAGTAAATATTAAAGTCATTAGCTCTGAAACCAAACAGCCAATAAAAGAATCAAGTATTGCCCTTTATACAGAAACTGATTATATGCTTAATAATTATTACAATAAGTTTATAATGAATGGGGGAATAACAATTGAAAATCTCAAACCCGGCAAATACTATATTATGGCTGGAGGTTCAGATTATCTTTTTTCAGATAAAAAAGAAATAGAAGTTTCGAACAACAAAGCCTCTAACATAACTATAGAACTGAAAGCTGCCGGAAAAGTTTCCTTTAAACTAATTGAACCATTGATACCGATTTCAGGAATTCTTTATATGACCTTAAGACTAAAAAGAACAGATGGAAAATTTGCCTTAAAAACTCTTTTCCATGGGAACCAAAACGGAATTATTGGATTCTTTGAAGGAGAACTAAACAAGAGAAGCTTTTCTATAGACACATTGGAAAAAGGGGAATATAAAGCAGATATTGAGATATATCGAGAAGACAGGAAAGGCATAATTACCTATAACTTCCAGAAACCATTATATGCAGCTTCTGAAACTTTTACTATTGAATCTAAAAAAGAGACCATCGTTACAATTGACATGAATAAACCAATTAATAGAACAAATTGACTTAAAATTTCCTTTTGGTTATTATAGCCGCTGGTGGTCATGCTAAGCGGGGAGATAGCGGTGCCCTGAACCTGCAATCCGCTACAGCAGGGCTTAATTCCTTCTTGGAGGTCTTATTCTTTCTGGGTTTAAGATTTAAGCAAGGGACAATGAAAGCTAGCTCCTGTGCGAC
The DNA here is from genome assembly GCA_964573245.1 of uncultured bacterium. Lineage (GTDB taxonomy): Bacteria > CAIJMQ01 > CAIJMQ01 > CAIJMQ01 > CAIJMQ01 > CAZNJA01. The sequence goes on along the minus strand of CAZNJA010000005.1, from coordinate 26,463 downwards.
AGAGATTTACGAACCCCGTCAGGTCTGGAAGGAAGCAGCGGTAAGTAAAAAACTCTGGGCGCCGCAGGGTTTAGTCTGGCTGGAGTTACCTGCTTGATAATTGCCGAGAAAGGAAGAACGAAAAGAAGGTGCATGATCACCGTTTCAATTGCGGATTTCGGATTTTAGAATGCGGAGAAACAAACAACTGAAGAAACTATTGCGGATTTCGGAATACGCCCGCCTGCCAAATATTGTCGGGCAGGGATTGCAGAATAAAAAATTAATACAAAAATATAAAAATGATTTTGGATTGTAAATTTCGGCTTGCGCTTTTTAGATTATTCATTCCGCATTCCGAAATCCGCATTCCGAAATGGTTATAGATATGGCGGAATATAAAGTTTTGGCGAGGAAGTGGCGCCCACAAAAATTCGGTGATATTTTAGGACAGGAACATATTGCTCTCACCCTGCAAAACGCCTTAAAACAAAATAGGGTTTATCACGCATATTTATTTGCAGGTCCCCGAGGTATCGGAAAAACCACCACAGCAAGGATTTTAGCTAAAGCCATAAACTGTGAGAAAGACACAAAAACAGAGCCATGCAACAGTTGCTCTTCGTGTTTGGAAATTACGGAAAACAGAAGCTTGGATGTTATAGAAATAGACGGCGCTTCGAATCGCGGCATTGAGCAAATAAGAGATCTGCGGCAAAACATAAAATTTGGCACATCAAAATCCAAATTCAAAATTTACATAATAGACGAAGTTCACATGTTGACCAAAGAAGCATTCAATGCACTTTTAAAAACATTGGAAGAACCGCCCTCCCATGTGAAATTTATATTCGCAACCACTGAGCCGCACCAAATCCCACTTACCATTCTTTCGCGGTGCCAACGTTTCGACTTTAAAAGGATTCCCACAAGTCTAATAGAAAAAAAACTTAAAACGATAGCTGAAGAAGAAAAAATAAAGATAGACTCCGACAGTTTGTTCCTGATAGCAAAATTTTCTCAAGGCAGTTTAAGAGACGCCGAGAGCATACTCGAACAACTATCGATATTTACAAACGGTAACATAGTAATAGACAAAGCAAAAGAACTTTTGGGGCTGGTGGATGAAGAAATATTCTTCGACCTTGCAAAACTTTTTACGGAAAAAAACGCGGCAAAAATGTGGCAGTTGTTAAACGATTTGAATCAGCGCGGCAAAGACATCCCGAAACTTCTTAAAGACTTTATGCATTTTTTAAGAGACATGCTTTTGGTAAAAGAAGGGGACGAATTTTTCGACCTGATTGACACAAGTCCAAATCACCGGACAGAATTAAAAGAACTTTCAAAAAGTTTCGGCGAAGAACAAATCCTCTTTTTGATAGATTCATTATCTTCCATATCCTATAAAATAAAAAGAAGCGAATCCATGCTGATGGATTTGGAAATTTATATGCTGGGCTTGATTAAACAGTTGGACTCGCAAAATGCAGCCACATCCCCCTTAAAAAACGACAAGACAATTTCAACAACACAAAAAAAAGCGGAAGAACCAAAAGAAAAAAAAGACCCAAACACAGCCTCCTACACCAAAAACACCCAAGATTCCGATTCGCCCCCCCCCAACCCTGCTGTGCAGGAAAATAAAAAAAAGTATGACGAAATCAATTTCGAAAACTTAAAAGCAATATGGGCGGGAATTTTAAAAGATATAAAAGACAAAAGCACAACACTTGCAACACTGCTTGCAAACAGCAAAATAATTGAAGCGGTCAACAATATAGTAAAAATAGAACTGCCCGTAACAAACAATTACTTTAAAACTACTTTGGAAAAAAGCAAAAAGTTTATACAAAGCAAAATCAAAGAAAAAATCGGGCATGAAATCCAGGTAGAATTCATCCATCATGAGAAACAAGAAGACAAAAAAGAGGATATAATCGAAAAAACCATTAAAAAATTTAATGCTCGAATAGTGAAGCCTTCCCAGAAGGAATAGGATTCTCCTTTAGGGGAAGACGAAACCTCCCGCACCAAAAGATTTGCTTTGGTATGGGACTAATCCAGCACCGAACTTTGTTCTGGTGCTGGGCCGCACCGTCCACCATTATATTAGTGGAAGGACTGGTGCGTGGGTAAAAGATAAACGGGAGATAAAAAATGGCTAAGAACATGGGTAAACTTTTAAAAGAAGCGCAAAAAATGCAGGAGAAAATGGCAAAAGTTCAGGAAGAATTATCTTCCAAAAAAGTTGAAGCCACAGCCGGCGGCGGAATGGTAAAAGTCCAAATGAATGGGGCACAGGAACTGGTGTCAATAAAAATAGACAAAGAAGTAGTAAACCCCGATGATATAGAGATGCTGGAAACTTTAATTCAGGCGGCTATAAACGAAGCAACAAGAAAATCGCGCGAAATGATGCAGGAAGAACTTTCACAAGTCACAGGGGGAATGAATATTCCGGGGCTGACATAATAATAAAATAAAAAATTAAATATCAAAAATCAAAAATACAAATCAAAATTTAAAAATTCTCTGAAACCTTTAAGTAATGCCACACACCCAAAATCAGAGATAAAGAAATGGTAGTAGCATAATATGATTGAAAAAAGGGAAGACAATAGACCGAAACAATTGAAAGCAGATACTCGTCAATGGAATAGTGGACGAGTTAAATTTGCTGTAATCGGTTGGAAAGATAAACCAGATAAAAACTATATTATTTTTGAAAAAAACTTCTGGGGGAAAACCAAAAATAAAGACCAAAGGTTTAATCTTCATTTTACTGATTGGCAGAATCTTAAAAAACTTATTGATGGTGATTTAATTAATTTTACTGGTTGGCAGAAAACAATCAATGTAACAGATAGTAAAGGTTTTGAAAAATTAATTGAACAAGATCCAGATGTATTTGAAAAAGTTCTAGCTAATCCTAATATTTTAAAATTAAGTGAATCTAGTTTTGAATCACTTGATAGAATTGCTGTTAAGATATATGAAATAAAAGCAGAAAAAATAGATTTAATTTTAAAAAAAATATCAGAAACAACATCTGTAGATCTTTCCAAATTTAGCGCACTTTTAAATGATCTCCGCCTAAATCAAGTTTCAATGATGACATCTCTCGTTTATCAAAAATTGAAGATTATAGATTTGCTTGAAGAAATTATAAAAAACCCAGAAAAACAAGAGGCAGATGTTCATCATATATTTGAAAACCATACATGGCTTTTAGGAAAAAACTTTGATATTGTTTCTAGTGATGAACCGTTGTCAAAATATTTAGACATGAATTTAAAGGATGATCCTGAAACAAAAAAACGACCAGACATTATTGCGAAAGTGGTTCCGTATACGCAAGACGTTGTAATCATTGAATTAAAAGCACCCGGGATTAAATTAAAAGCTGCAGATATCGGGCAAGTACTTACCTATAAAGCTTTAATCCAGAAACATAAACCCAATGCAAGCAATATTCATTGTTTTTTATATGGATATGAAAAAGATTCAACATTTACCCTTTCAAAAGATGCAATTATAAAGACCTTCTCAGAATTAACTTCGGAATTAAGAGATGAGTATAAAAAATATTTAAAAGTATTAGAAATTGGTTCAGAAGTATCATTTAATGAGTAACAGAGTTTTGTAGTTTTGTTTTTAGATTCCAGTCTGCGTGGGAATGACATGGGGTTAAAAATTACTACCTACACAGCGATAAGGTATAATAGCTATCAATTTTTGATATTTAATATGTATATTTAATTTTTAATCTTTAATTTTTAATTTCATCTCGAACGCAGTGAGAGATAGTTATGTATCCAAAAAGCATAGAAGAGTTAATCGAGCGTTTGACGGAACTGCCTTCTTTGGGGCCGAAGTCGGCTGAAAGAGTCGCTCTGCATTTGCTCGATAAACCGCATAAAATTGAACCGCTTATAAAAGCAATAAAAAATCTTGAAAGAATAGGGTATTGCGATAAGTGTAATTCTTTTACTGAAGGAAAGCCTGCCTCGCCAAATACAGCGAGTCAAGGCGGGCTCTGTTCTATTTGCGAAAATCCCCAAAGAGATAAACACAAGATTTGTATTGTGGAAGAGCCGCATCAAGTAGCTCTAATCGAAAAAAGCGGAATCTTCAAAGGGCTTTATTATGTCCTGCACGGAAGCATTGCGCCGCTTGAAGGCAAAAATCCCCAGGATTTAAAAGTGGACAAACTCATTAAGAGAATAAAGGAAGACCATATAAAAGAAATAATATTGGCGACAAACCAAGAATTTACTCTGCATTACATGGTAAAATTGCTGAAAAATTTTAAAGTTAAGGTCTCCTGCCTGGCAAAAGGTATTCCTGTAGGCGGAAATATTGAATATGTCGATGAACTTACTTTAAAAGAAGCGTTTAAAGGAAGACAAACAATATAATGAAGATTACGGAGATTAGAAATAAAGATTCCAGCGATTAAAGATTTAGTTTACCTCGCCCCGACGTTACGTCGGGGTTTCTGATGGGGTTAATCCCTGTAATCTCGTATTTTAGAAATCGCTGTAATCAAAAAAATTAAAAAAGTATGAACAAAAAAGGCGAAATAATAAAAGTATCCGGACCGCTTGTAATAGCAAAAGGAATACCTGATGCGCGCATGTATGATATGGTCAGAGTCAGCAACTTAAATTTAATCGGGGAAATAATAGAGCTTAAAGGCGATAATGCATCCATTCAAGTTTATGAGGAAACATCAGGCATCGGTCCAGGGGAACCTGTTGAATCAACGAACGCTCCTCTTTCCGTAGAACTTGGCCCCGGACTTCTGAAATCCATTTTTGACGGCATTCAGCGCCCTTTGGATGTTATAAGAGAAAAAATGGGCGATTATATTTCAAGAGGGCTGACACTTCCGGGAATTGACAGAGAAAAGAAATGGAAATTTAAACCTACCGTAAAGAAAGGCGACAAAGTAGAAGAAGGCGATATCATAGGACAAGTCCAAGAAACATCGGTAATTACACATAAAATAACGGTTCCGCTGGCAGTAAAAGGCAAAGTAAATAAAATAAATGAAGGAGAATATACAGTAGAAGAAACCGTTGCGCAGATAGAAACAGAAGGCGGAAATAAAAAAGATATAAATATGCTAAGAAAATGGCCTGTCAGAACAAAAAGAAAATATAAAAAGAAACTTGCTCCTGACAACCCTTTAATAACGGGACAGAGAGTAGTGGATTTTCTTTTTCCGTTGGCAAAAGGAGGAACAGCATGCCTGCCGGGTCCTTTTGGAAGCGGCAAAACAGTCCTTCAACACCAACTCGCGAAATGGAGCAACGCTCAAATTATAGTTTATATAGGATGCGGAGAAAGAGGCAATGAAATGACATCCGTTTTGATGGAATTTCCGGAGTTAATCGACCCTTATACAGACCAGCCTTTGATAAACCGCACTGTTCTTATAGCCAATACTTCAAATATGCCTGTTGCCGCACGAGAAGCTTCGATATACACAGGAATAACAATTGCGGAATATTTCAGGGATATGGGATATAACGTTGCCGTAATGGCGGATTCCACATCAAGATGGGCGGAAGCAGTCAGAGAAATCTCAGGACGATTGGAAGAAATGCCCGGAGAAGAAGGTTATCCCGCATATCTTGCTTCAAGACTTGCGGAGTTTTACGAAAGATCAGGCAAAGTCCAATGTCTGGGAAAAGAAGAAAGAACCGGTAGTCTATCTGTAATAGGTTCTGTTTCCCCGCCCGGAGGAGATTTTTCAGACCCGGTAGTCCAATCCACATTAAAAGTAGTCAAGGTTTTTTGGGGATTGGAAGACAAACTCGCATACGAAAGGCATTTTCCCGCAATAAATTGGCTTACTTCCTATTCGCTTTATGTGGACAATCTTGAACAACATTATTTGGACCAGTTCGGCAAAGATTGGGAGGAAAACAAAAAGGAATGTATGCGCATACTGCAAGAGGAAGCAAATTTGCAGGAAATAGTTCGGCTTGTGGGCGCGGAAACGCTTTCGCCAAAGGACAGGATAACTTTATATACAGCAAGTTCCATAAGAGACGATTTCCTCCATCAAAACGCATTTGACAGCATCGACACATATACGAGTTTTAAAAAACAGTTCTTGATGACCAGAACCATATTATACTTGCATCATAAAATGCTGCAGGCAACGGAAGAAAATACCCCGATAGAAAAACTTTTGAATATGAAAATAAAAGAAGATATAACGGGAATGAAAAGAATTCCTGAAGAAAAAAAAGGAAAAGGCCTGTCCGCTTCAAAGCAAAATAAGCAGGCAGGAAAAAAATTCATAGAAATACAAAAGAAAATAGATGAGGAAATAGAGAAAATAAAAACAAAAGAAACGGCTGAAATACCAATAACCAAGAAATAAGAGATCCCCTGCAATCTGAAAGATTGCGGGGACTAAATCCTCGGAATTTCTACGAAATTCCAGAGGGCAAAAAAATAAACAATGACCAATAATCAAACACCAAACAAAAATAATTATTCAAAGGAACAAGCCATTTGGTTATTGAAATTTGGGAATTGCGATTTGTTTGGTTATTGTTTCTTGCCCGCCTGCCAATTCCCCGCCTGCTGCTTGCCTCGCCACTGATTCAATGGCGGGCGAAGCGGGCAGGTTTGCGGGCAGGTCTCTTGATTATTAATAACTATTAACATGGCTAAAGAATATTTGACATTAAGAGAGATATCAGGACCTCTGGTGCTCGTGGAAGAAATTTCAGGAGTTAAATATGATGAATTGATAGAACTTACCACTGCATCCGGCGAAAAACGAAGAGGTAAAGTTCTGGAGGTTTCTTCCGACAAAGCATTAGTCCAGCTCTTTGAAGCTTCCAGCGGCATCGACATAGTAAAAAGCCGAGTTAAGTTTTTAGGCAAAGGCATAGAATTAGGCGTGTCTTTGGATATTTTGGGAAAAGTCTTTAACGGATTGGGTGAGCCATTAGACGGAAGTTTCGAAATTATTCCCGAAAAATATTTGGACATAAACGGAAGCCCAATAAATCCTATTGCAAGAGATTACCCAAATGAATTTATACAAACAGGAATTTCGGCCATTGATGGATTAAACACACTGGTTAGAGGACAGAAGCTTCCGATACTTTCAGGTTCTGGACTCCCCCACTCTCGAGTTGCCGCGCAAATAGTCAGGCAAGCAAAGATATTGGGAAAAGAAGAGAGCTTCGCTGTTGTTTTTGGCGCCATCGGCATTACTTTCGAAGAAATAGATTTCTTTATAAGAAATTTCCAAGAAGGCGCGGCAATGGAAAGAACGGTCCTTTTTATAAATAAAGCTGACGACCCGGTAATAGAAAGAATCGCTGTTCCGAGAGCAGCGCTCACTGCGGCTGAATTTTTGGCTTTCGAACATGACATGCACGTTCTTGTAGTTCTAACGGACATGACGAACTATTGCGAAGCGCTTAGACAAATTTCTGCTGCGAGAAAAGAAGTGCCGGGACGAAGAGGATATCCCGGATATATGTATACTGACCTTGCAAGCATATATGAACGGGCAGGAAGAATAAAAGGCAGAAAGGGCTCAATTACACAAGTGCCTATTCTTACAATGCCCGAAGATGACAAGACGCACCCTATCCCCGACCTTACCGGTTACATTACCGAAGGGCAAATAATTCTTTCAAGAGACCTGCACAGGAAAGGGATTTATCCGCCCATAGATGTAATGCCTTCTCTGTCGCGGCTTAAAGACAGAGGAATCGGAAAAGGCAAAACAAGAGAAGACCATTCGGACCTTTTCAACCAACTTTTTTCAGCATACGCAAAAGGCAAACAAGCGCAAGAACTGGCAGTGATAATGGGACAAGAAAGTTTATCCGAGTTGGATAAACTTTATCTCGACTTTGCCCTGACTTTCGAAAAAGAATATGTTCAGCAAGACGAATCTAAATCCAGAACAATAGAAGAAACTTTAAATTTGGGCTGGAAACTGCTTGCTAAACTTCCCAAGGAAGAACTTAAACGAATCCGTCCCGAATTTATAGAAAAATATTTGTCCCGTTAGAGATAGGTTGCCGTCGTATCTTCGGCAATCGTAAACCAGCTTTGATTTAAATGTCGTCTTTTTTTATCTCCAAATTCTCAAAATAAATCGTAACTCTTTATTTCATCTCTAACGGGACAAATCCCGTTAAACCTGCCTCGACGGTCCGCTTCGCCCGCGAAGCGAGGCGAGCAAGGCGGGGTTTAAAAAAAGTTTATGATTTATCTCAACGTTTCAGAAACAAAGATAAAAAGTGTGATTGCCAAATGGCAACTGAACATTCCGATGTTACATCGGAATTATCTCTAAGAGGGTAAACCGCGTTAGTCCGATTAAAAATAACTTCTATTAAAATAAAACAAGGATTGAAACCATGTAAAAAATCAAAGATTTTAACGTGGTTGGTATAGTTAAAGAATAGATTCCATTAAAATAAAGATTGAAACATTGTTATTTTTTTTATATTATGCGTTTGTATTAGCGGAGGATGCTCGATGCACAGAAAATCTATTATCTCCCCGGAAATAGAAGAAGTTTTGAAATTGCCTAATAAAGACGCGGAAATTCGAAAACTTTTCTTAGACTTGCATCCGCGAGAAATTTCCACGCTTTGCGAAGATTTGGAGCCGCAGCAAAATGCTCAAATAGTCATTGCATTGGAAAGTCCTTTAGGTATCGAATTTTTTCAACAGTTTAAAACCAAACGTCAACGAGAAATTTTTCGCCATTTTTCCAAAGAATGGATGGCTAATATACTGGAAAACATGGCTCCTGACGAAAGAACTGATTTCATAAAAGCTCTTTCCAAAGAAAAAACCGAACAAATTCTTCCGCTTATCGCTCAAGCCGAACGCAACGACATAAAAAAACTTCTCCAATACAAAGAAGGAACTGCTGGTTCGATACTTACCACAGAATATGCTTTTCTTTCGCAGGACATTACAGCAAGCGAAGCCTTGAACCAACTTAAAAAACAAGCTTTCGACAGGGAAACTATTTATTATGTTTATGTTATAGATAGCGAACGTAAACTTCTCGGATTTATTTCCTTAAAAGACATACTAATTGCCAATGGAACCGAATTGATTAAGAACATAATGCATACAAATATTATCAATGCACATATTGATGACGACAAAGAACAAGTGGCAAAAAAATTATCCGACTATGACTTGTTAGCAATACCCATCGTTGATACGGACAATAAACTAATCGGCATTGTAACAGTCGACGATGTGGTAGATGTTATCGAGCAAGAACATACTGAAGACATTTATAAATATGGAGCCGCCGGAGATTACATTGATTACATGGGTTCTCCTCCTCGCCTTATCGCTAAACACAGAATAATATGGCTACTTGTGTTAGTTGCTATGGGTTTTGTTTCGGGAATGGTGATGGAGAAATATGCCTATCAGTTACAAGCAGTCGTTGCGCTGGCATTTTTCATCCCGCTTCTTTGCGGTTCGGGAGGAAACGCAGGGACTCAATCCTCCACCGTTGTCATTCGGGGATTGGCGACAGGCGAAATACACATGAGAGACATCCTTAAGATTTTTTTAAAGGAATTATCCATAGGTGGCATAGTAGGATTAGCCATGGGAATATTAGCGGCATTTAGAGCCTTAGTCTTAAATAAAGACCCGCTTTTGGCAATAACCGTGGGAAGCGCTATGATTGCAACAGTTGTCGTAGCAACCACACTGGGAGCCGTGCTTCCTCTACTATTCAAGAGAATGAAACTGGACCCCGCTTTAATGTCCGGTCCGTTTATTGCGAGCATTGTAGATATTGTTACGCTTTTGGTTTATTTTAGAATTGCCGTGCTGGTTTTCCCATAAACTTCTTAGGCGATTTTTCTTATAATAAGTGTTACCTTTATGATATGTAAAAAATTGCTTCAAAAGAAAAATAAAAATTATTGCAACTTATAAAGACATAAAATATTGCGCAATTAAATTGATAAAAAATTATTGCTATGCTATCATCCCGACCATGAATCTTTTAGAAGAAAAAGTGTTGGTTTTGAACAGACTTTGGCAGGCAATAAATGTATGCAGTGCAAAACGCGCTGTATGCTTCCTTTATACGGGACACGCCAAAGCTGTCGAATCTCAAAACGACAATTATGAATTATACGATTTCTCAAAATGGTTGGAATATTCCCAAAACAAATTTTTTTCCAGCAATACACAAGACGATGAAAGCCACAATAACGGTTTCATACATTCCGTTTCTTATTTGCTCAAAAAACCCAACATAATAATTTTAAGTTTTTATTTAGGTTATCCAAACTTGAGAATTAAGTTATCCAGAGAAAACATTTATAAAAGAGATAAATACACCTGCCAATATTGCGGCAGGAAATTAGACCAAAAAAAACTGAATATCGACCACATACTCCCTAGACACAGGGGGGGGAAAACCACTTGGACAAACGTTGTCAGTTGTTGTTTTGGCTGCAATTTAAAAAAAGGCGGAAAAATCCTGCCTGAAACCGGCATGAAACTTTTACAAAAACCGCGCGCGCCTTTACGCTATCCCTTGCAGAATTTACACATTGAAACTCAAAGACATAAAAGTTGGACTCATTTCATAGACTTCAATAAATGGGAAGTGGAAATAGGCGAAGATGAGATAGAAAATATAAATCATGGCAACAAACAAAAAACGGAAAACAAAGAGAACTTAGCTTCGGTCAATTGACAAAAATCGCTAAATGATAGCAAAATGTCCTCGATGCGGGAAAGGCATACATAAAAACGAAAAGGAATCTTCGGTCAACTTTCCTTTTTGCAGCAGAAGATGTAAATTACTAGATTTAGAAAAATGGTTTGACAACAAATATAAAATACCCTCACCCTTGGAGGATGATAAAACTGAAAACAATGGCAAAGACAACGATTAAAACGAAAGGAACCAACGCCACAGGTTTAAAACCGGACGGAGTAATTTTCCCCTATTCTTTAACCCGCAATTTAGCAAAAACTGTCATGGAAAAGGTGAACACTAAAGTTTCCAAAATTTGCATAAATGGGTTGAAAAACAATACTTTCTATGCTAAACTTTCAGTCAAAGTAGTCCAAAAACTAAATACAGCAGATTGCGAGTTTTCCGATGCAATAGTGTTTGCGTGAAGAACTTGTTTGTCTATATTTGTTGAAGAGGATGTAATTACTTAGAATTTTTTACTCGGTTCTTTGCGAAAAAGGAGATTTTAGAAAATATAAAATGTAACCATTAACCCTATCAGCAAGTTCTCTTGCAAGATATTTGATAGGATAAAAAGAGGTAGAAAAATGGAAAAAGTTACAAAGATAGCTGCAATTTTGGTTCTTATAGTTTCAATAGGTTTTTTGTTTTTCGCCGCTAAAAGTATTAACAGGATTGAATTGCAAAAGGGGCTGATTACGTCACTGCAAGACAATGTTTCATCTTTGCAGAATACTATAGATTCGCTAACTAAGACCATAAATCTTGCAAAAGACGAAATAGGCTCCTTAAGAATTCTCGCTGAACAACTCAGAGAAGAAACAGCCAATGCCATAGCAGACAAAGAAAAGGCAGAAAGAGATTTGGCGGAAGTAACAAATGAAAATAGAAGATTGAATACTGAACTGCAGCAAGCGAGAGCAAAAATTGTCATATTAACTGATGAGTTAGCAAAATACTCAGAGGAAGGAGTTGATGACATAATACTAGATGGGACAGATTTAGAATCAATGGTATCTCAACTCTCAAGGAAACTTAAAGAAACAGAAAATAAACTTTCCATTGCACAAGACCAACTTGCTACACTTGAAGCTTTGGGAATACTCATGGAAAGAGAATCATCTGTTGCTGGAGAAGGAACCCCTCAAGTTGTTAAAGAAATAGAAGGAAAAGTCGTAGATATTAAGCAGAACGGGGTAATTGCCATTAATTTCAAAGGCAGTATAAAACCTCAAAAAGGGACAACTTTTTACATAATAGATTCGGACCAAGTAAAAGCCAAGTTGTCTCTTGGGGATGTTTACAACACAATCATGGTCGCTCAAATGGATATAGAAAAACACGATTACAACATCAAGAGTGGAGACAATGTAAAATTAGTACTATGGGTTGAAGAATAATAATGATATTACTTCAAAACAGGGAGGAAAAATGAAAGAAGAACTCTTAAACGAAGAAGAAGCTTTAAAACTGTTGAAAGTCAATAAAGCTCAATTGGAAAAATACGTCAAGGAAGGGAAATTGGCGCCGCTATACCAGGAAAGCGTCAGAAAGATTAAATTAAGCGAAATTTCCAAAATAACCGTAGAGCCACCTGTAGCACCTCCCACAAAAGAAGAACCGTCTTTTATCAAGGCACAACAAGAGGGTTCTACACGGGTAATAGAACCCCCTAGGGAAACAACAAGAATAGGCCTCAACAGAACCGGTTCAAAAGGGTCTAGTTTCGAAGCTGAGCAATCGCCCGGAAAATTCTTGAAATCCCTTAACAAGTCGCAAGCCAGTTCCCTGGGAAACTGGCCTGCTATTTTGCTAATTGTGGCTTTTATAATTTCTGCCTTTTCCGTATCTATACTTGCTTTCAATCTGCAAGGCAAAGAAATTCCCCAGATAAATAAAGTTATTAGCAGCATAGGAGCAATTTTGCCTACAGATAAAGAAGAAAGCGCAAAAATTGAAGAAACGGCAAACTCTCTTATTCAATCTGCTCAACAGACAAAAAGTCAGGCAGAGAGCTTAATCGAAGAGACTAATGAATTCATAGGCCATAACTAATACCCTTTTCTCTATCTGTCTTTTGTTTTGGCGATTTTTGTAAATTTATCTTACAAAATCTCTCTCCAAAATTTTGAAAGGTTTAAATTTGCTCTTACTGCAGGTTATATCCGCTTATATTGTCTTGCTTGGTTCGGTTGTTTTTCACGAATATTTTCACGCATGGATGGGCAGAAAATTAGGAGACGAAAGCCCTCTTCTTTCTTCTAGATTAACTTTAGACCCGAGGCCCCATATCGATATCGTCGGGACCGTAATACTGCCGCTTTTTTTATTATTTAACGCTGTCTTTTTTTCAGGCACAGCACTTCTCTTTGGATGGGCAAAACCCGTTCCTATAAACCTTTATAATCTAAAAAATCCAAAAAAAGACATGATGCTGATAGGAGCATCGGGGCCTTTGACCAATCTCACTCTTGCTTTTTGTTTCACCATTATTTTTAAAACAGGCATTCTGCCTGCCAATTCTTTGGCGGAATCTTTTGTGGCATTTGCAATACTTTTAAATTTGGTACTTGGAATATTCAACCTTATTCCCCTACCGCCATTGGACGGTTCTCATATTTTGGCGGGGTTTTTATCCCCCCAAGCAGAAATGAAATATATGAAAATTCAATCGTTTTCAATTTTCATTCTAATCTTTATGTGGATAACAGGTGTACTCGGATTAATAATATATCCTATTATTTACTTGTGGACTGAATTATTTAAAATCAATTTTGTGCCAGCCGCCATAAAATTACTAGGCAAATAAATATGACATACAGTATAAAATTGGAAAATTTTGCAGGTCCTCTTGACCTACTTCTTCATCTGGTCAGAAAAAACGAATTGGATATTTTCAAAATACCTATCGCGCAAATTACGGATGAATACTTAAAATATATAGAAATGGTCAAGGAATTAAATTTGGAAATAGCAGGAGAATTTATCATGTACGCTGCAACTTTAATGTATCTAAAATCCAGAAGCCTTCTGCCCACGGAACGAAAAACAGAAGAAGAAATATTAGACGAGGAAAGACAACTGCAAGAATTAAGAGAAAAATTAGCCGAATACGAAAAATTCAAACAATTAGCTTCGCAATTGGAACAGCGCCAGCGCTATGAAAAACAATTATTCGCAAGAGAGCCATTCCTTAAGAAAGAAGAAAATATCCAAATAGAAGCGACTTTATTTGATCTTCTCGACGCTTTTTCTGCAATATTGAAGGAGGCGGAAAAGAAACATATCTTGGAAATCGAAGAAGAAAACATAACGGTAAACGATAAGATAGTCCTGATCAAAAACGTCCTAAAAAAATCCCGAAAAGTGACTTTTTTATCTTTGTTTTCCAAAGCAAAAAGCAAACAGGAAATGGTTGTAACTTTTATGGCGTTGCTGGAACTGATAAGATTAAAAGAAATAATAATAAAACAGAGTTCCCATTTTGGCGAAATTTGGTTATACTCAAGCTTGCAAATGCCACTAAAGACGGGAAATAAAATTTAAAAACATGGATAACCCGAAATTAAAAACAATAATAGAGTCCTTGATATTTTGTTCTTCAGCGCCCTTAAATCCCGAAAGAATAAAAGAAATCACGAAAGTAGGCGGAAAAGAAATTACGCAATCTATCGAAGAATTAAATCAAGATTACGAAAAAACAGAAAGGAGTTTCCGCATCAGGAAAATAGCGGGGGGATACCAATTCTATGCTTTGGGTGAATTTTCCTTATACTTAAAGGAACTGGTAAAAACAAAACCCATAATACTATCGTCGCCATCGTTAGAAACATTGGCTATGATAGCTTATCGACAGCCCATAACAAGATTGGAAATCGAAAATATAAGAGGGGTGGACTCGACAGGCGTCATCAGAAATCTGCTCGGAAAAAATCTCATAAAGATTGTCGGCAAGAAAGATGTTATAGGCAAACCCCTTCTATACGGGACAACATCTTTCTTTCTGAAACATTTCGGGTTGAATTCTACCTCGGAGTTGCCTAAAATAGAACAGTTAAGCGATAACTCCATAAAAACGGAAAGCCTCGTGGAAAAGCCTATCCAAAAGGTCGAGGCCTATTTCAACGAGATAAATAGGAAAGAATAAATGGAAATAGAAAAATTACGCAAAGAAATAAACAAAATAGACGATAAAATTCTCGACTTGCTGAACAAAAGAGCAAAAGTCGCAATAAATATAGGCAAGAACAAGAAAAAGACAAGAGTATCCGTTTATATGCCTGACAGGGAAAGAGATGTTATAAGTTCCCTGATAAAAAAGAATCTGGGACCTTTAAATTCTGATGCAATTAAAAACATATACTGTGAAATAATGTCCGCTTCAATGAATCTTCAAAAAAAACTGACAATCGCTTATCTTGGACCTGAAGCTACTTATACTCACGAGGCAGCCACAAAAAAATTCGGTTTATCTGCTGACTATAAACCCTTGACAAATATGAAAGAAATTTTTTCAGCGGTAGAAAAAGGGATAGCCGATTTCGGCATTGTGCCTGTGGAAAATTCAACGGAAGGAGTAGTAACTCATACTCTGGATATGTTCATAGGGTCCGACGTGAAGATATGCGACGAGATTCTTTTACCCATTTCACATTGTCTCCTATCTATGTCAAAAAAAAAGGCAATAAAGAAAGTATATTCTAAAGACCAGGCATTAGCCCAATGCAGTATATGGCTACAAAAGAATCTTCAGGGAGTGCCATTAAAAGACGTATATTCAACAGCCCAAGCGGTCAAATTAGCAACAAAAGAAAAATCTTCGGCGGCAATCGCCTCGCAGTTGGCATCTCGGCTATATAATTTACCTGTAATAGCCAAAAACATTGAAGACCTCTCAGTAAATGTAACGAGATTCTTAGTAATAGGCAAAGAATCCAGCAGACCTACAGGCGACGACAAGGTTTCTCTTATTTTTTCCTTAAAAGATAAAGTCGGAGCTTTGTATTCCAGTCTTAACCCTTTTTACAAACATAAAATCAATTTGACAAAAATAGAATCCCGTCCGTCAAAAAGAAAGATATGGGAATATTACTTCTTTGTTGATTTAGAGGGACACTGCGAAGAAAAAAGAGTAAGACAGGCAATCGAAGAATTAAAGCCACTCTGCACATTCTTGAAGATATTAGGTTCTTATCCAAGAGGATAATTTGCAAATTCAAAATTAGTAACAGAGATATGAACAAATCTTTTATCGTTAAAAAATCCAGGTTATCCGGTGAAGTGGAAATTCCAGCATCCAAATCGCATACTATAAGAGCGGTTGCCATCGCAAGTTTAGCAAAAGGCAAAAGCAAAATTTTTTCTCCGCTTGTTTCCGAAGACACTCTTGCAGCTGTCGAATCGTACAAAGCGCTAGGTGCAAAAATAGAAATCGGAAAAGACCCATGGACAATCGATGGGTTCGCAGGTAAGCCTATCCTCACCAAAAACCACATTGATGTAAAAAATTCGGGAACAACTCTAAATATTGTTATGGGTTCCTGTGCTTTGAGCCAAAATGGAGAAATACTTCTTACCGGAGACGAACAAATAAAAAAACGACCTGCTGCAGCTCTTATGCAATCACTCAACGACCTTGGCGCGTCCATATCATCTACCGAAAAGCAGGGATATCCCCCATTCCTCATAAAAGGAAAATTAAAAGGCGGAAAAACAACTCTTAAAGCTCTTTCGAGCCAATACTTGACAAGTCTTTTAATAAACACACCTTTGGCTGATGAGACAAGTTTAATAGATGTGCTCCTATTATATGAAAAACCATATGTGGAAATGACATTGGAATGGCTAAAAAACGGGCGAATTAAATTTGAAAACAAAAACATGAAAAGGTTCAAAATATATGGCAAACAATCCTATTCTGCTTTTGAAAGAAAAATCCCCTCGGATTTTTCATCGGCAACATTTTTTCTTGCAGCAGGCGCTTTAGCAAACAACGAAATAACTTGTTATGGTCTGGACTTCGAAGATAAACAAGGAGATAAAGCTGTAGTCAATTACCTCAAAAACATGGGAGCAGACATAAACATAAACAAAAATTTCATCCGCGTAAAAGCCGCACTTTTAAAAGGGATAGACATAGACATGAATGCTACACCTGATGCACTTCCGATGATGGCAGTAGTAGGATGTTTTGCTAAAGGAAAAACCAGATTGCTAAATGTTCCTCAAGCCCGCATTAAAGAAACCGACAGGATAAAAATAATCATTCAAGAATTAACAAAAATGGGCGCGAAAATCCGCGAACTTGAGGATGGGTTGGAAATAGAAGAAAGCCAACTTAATCCTTGTAAAGTAAATGGACATTTTGACCATAGAATAGTAATGGCTTTAACTGTAGCAGGCACTGCAATTGAAGGAGAAACAACTATTGACACTGCAGAAGCAGTAGCTATAACTTTTCCAAATTTTTCGGACTGCATTAAAAAAATCGGCGGAGATATTCACTCAATACCCGAAAGTGAATAATCCCAAGTAACTTTTTGACCAAGACGCAATAGTATATAACACTCAATTAACAATTTATTTAATTTCTAATGGGGTTGACCGCTCATATTATTTTGTTATAATATGCGTTGGTTAATGCTAGGTAGTGGCAGACTGGAGCAAAGATTATAATTAGTTGCAGAGTAAGCCAACATAAAACCCTTCGGGTATCTTCGCTAAGACAGAAGACGTTGTTGGCTTTTTTTGTTTTTGATATAAGATGTTAACTTTTTAAAAGAAAGACTAAATATGGATGCGAAAAATTATTTGGAAATATTGAAATCCAACCTTGATGAAAAAAATTACGAAAAACTGCGCAAGATAGCCAATCCTAATGTCCATAAGTTCATATATGAGTCTGCGCAGTTATGCAATCCTGACAAGATATTTATTTGCAGCGATTCTGGCGAAGATATTTCCTATGTACGCCAGCAAGCCATAGCAACTGGAGAAGAAAAGCGACTATCAATACCAGGTCACACCTGTCATTTCGACGGAATAGAAGACCAAGGCCGTGACAGGAAAGTGACCAAGTATCTTGTCCCCAAAAACGATGCTTTAAGTAAAACGCTCAATCAAATTGAGCGCGAAGAAGGTCTATCGGAGATTAATAATTTATTAAACGGTGCGATGAAAAATCACACTATGATTGTTCGTTTCCTTTGCTTAGGTCCAACCGATTCAATTTTCAGCATTCCATGTCTGCAATGCACAGACTCATGGTATGTGGCTCATAGCGAAGACCTACTTTACCGTTCAGCCTATGTAATGTTCGAGAAGCAAACGCTGCAATCCGAAATTTTCTATTTTTTACACTCTGCAGGAAAATTAAATAAACATATGGTAAGCGCAGAATCTGATAAAAAACGCATTTATATTGATTATCTGCAAGATACCATTTATAGCGTAAACACCCAGTATGCGGGCAATACTATAGGATTGAAAAAACCCGCACTTCGGCTTACCATTCGAAAAGCCAACCAAGAGGGATGGCTTGCTGAACATATGCTTCTAATGGGAGTACATGGACCAAATAGCCGCAAGACCTACTTCGCAGGAGCTTTTCCGAGCGCCTGTGGCAAAACATCCACTGCAATGTTACCGAATGAAAAGATTTTGGGTGATGACATCGCTTATTTCCGTAATATCGACGGAAAAATCAGAGCGGTTAATGCCGAATCGGGAATATTCGGCATTATCCAAAATGTCAGTGCCAATGACGACCCTGTAATTTATAAAGTGCTTACCATGCCGGGAGAAGTAATTTTCACCAACACATTAGTAAAAGACGGCAAACCTTACTGGTTAGGCATGGACTGTGAACTCCCCAAAGACGGAATAAATTTTTCCGGCATATGGCACGAAAACAAGACCAACAACGAAGGTAATAAAATACCGCCGGCTCATAAAAATGCTCGTTATACTGTAGCACTAAAAGCGCTTGAGAATGTTGATCCTGAACTGAACAATCCTTTAGGCGTAAACTTGGCAGGCATAATGTATGGCGGAAGGGATGCTAACGGTTACGTGCCTGTTCAGCAGAGTTTTAGCTGGGAACACGGAATTATAGCTTATGGCGCTTCTCTGGAAACCGAAACAACTTTTGCTGTTATTGGAAAGGAGGGGATATCAGAGATAAACGTGATGAGCATACAGGATTTTATCTCCATTTCTTTGGGGAAATACGTTCGCAATAATTTAGAGTTTGGCAAAAAAGTTAAAAAAGCACCCCTTATATTCGGTGTCAATTACTTCCTTAGGGACAAAGACGGCAAGTTTTTAAATGGTGTGCGTGATAAACATGTATGGATAAAATGGATGGAACTGCGCGCGCACAATGATGTAGAAGTAATAAATTCTCCAACCGGTTGGATTCCAAAATATGAAGATTTAAAAACCCTTTTTCAAAAAGTTTTGAATAAAAATTATTCAAAAGAAGATTACCTTGAACAGTTTACTATCCGTGTTCCTGAAAATCTCACCAAATTAGAACGTGTAGAAAAATTTTACCGCCAAAATGTAAACGATGTGCCTTCAGAACTTTTTAAAGTTCTTGGGGAACAAAAAAAGCGGTTGCTCAACATTAAAGAAAAATTTGGAGAACACGTTAGTCCGCTAAATCTAGAAACGATAAAATAGACAAATTAATATGCAGAATGAATTAATAGATTCAACAAATTTTTCAGATATAAACCTTTTTAAAAGAGGCAAAGTACGGGATGTTTATGATTTAAAGGATAAACTATTAATCGTTTCCACTGATAGAATATCCTGCTTTGATGTGATTATTCCAACCTGTATTCCCAATAAAGGAAAAGTGCTAACTAAACTTTCATCATTTTGGTTTAAATTTACTGAAGATATCATACCAAACCATTTAATCACCGATAATGCCGACGAATTTCCGCAACAATTACAAAAACATAAAGAAATTTTAAAGGAACGTTCCATGCTGGTAAAAAAAACCAAACCCATACCAGTCGAATGTGTAGTCAGAGGTTATCTGTCTGGTTCAGGTTGGAAAGAATACCAAAAAACCAAATCTGTATGCGGAATAAGACTACCCGAAGGTTTAAAAGAATCGGATAAACTGCCACAGCCAATTTTTACTCCATCAACAAAAGAAGAAGTTGGGCATGATATAAATGTGACCCAAGAATATATTCAGAAAAAATTCGGGAAGGACATATCAACCGAATTAAGAAACATAAGTATAACATTGTATAAAAAAGCTTCCGAACACGCTCAATCAAAAGGCATAATAATTGCCGACACAAAATTTGAATTCGGGCTCCATGAGAATGAACTTATTCTCATAGACGAAATTCTTACTCCTGACTCTTCCAGATTCTGGTCAAAAAACGAATACGAACCAGGCAAGCCGCAATCCAGCTTCGACAAACAATTTGTTCGGGATTACTTAGAATCAACAAGATGGAACAAAACACCCCCTGCGCCACAGTTGCCCCAAGATATAGTCAAAAAAACAACTCAAAAATATATGCAAGCTCTTAAGATGATTGCCGAAGAAAATATTTAGCAAAAAATTTTCTTAGAACTTATTTATAAAAATGGCTGTTGGGAAATTTTCAGAAAGAGAATGATATGCAATATATCTATATAACCAGGCAAGGGCACGAAAAACTAAAAGAGCAACTGAAACAATTAAAAACCGTCAAGCGAAAAGCAATCGCAGACGCATTACACTATGCCCGTTCTCTGGGGGATTTAAGAGAAAACTCGGAATATGACGCGGCTAAAAACGATCAGGCGCTGAATGAAATAAAAATCGCCGAATTGGAAGAAAAAATGCTAAAAGTAAAAATCCTCGAAGAGGAAACGAATATCCCCAAGAACAAGGTTTCTATCGGCTCAACGGTAAAACTAAAAAATTTAAAATCAGGTGAAGGAACAGAATATACCCTTGTCTCAGAAATAGAAGCAGATTACGACCAAGGCAAAATTTCCACTGCTTCTCCTATCGGGCAAGGTTTGTTGGGGCATAAAGAAAACGAAACAGTCGAAATCAAAATACCTGCGGGAGTTTTAAAGTACAAAATAATAAAGATAAAAAGATAAAAATGCGATTTTGGACACTTTTTAAAATATAGCCCTTTTTGCTTGTATAATCGTTTTAATAATACACGACGCAATCACTGACAAAGTTGATATTTAACGGACATTATAATAATATTCTTTAAAATAAGGAGGGAAGATGTTCGGATGTCATTTTGGAAAATTATTCCAAGTAACCGTAGCAGGAGGTTCGTATCAAGACGGATTGAACACAATTATCCAGGGAGTTCCGCCAGGTATGAGTTTTACTGAGCGGGAAATTTACGGGGATTTGCTTCTTCGTAAACCCGGAGCTGATGAACTTTCTTCTCCCAGAAAAGAGCCAGACCTGCCGATTATTTATACAGGGTTAAACGCAGCAGACACAATCGAAAACGCCGGCAATAAAAACAAAACTAATGGAACACCTTTATCCATTCTTATTCCAAATCTCGACCGGCATTTTATTCATATAAAACAATATCAGGATACAAATAGAACACCCAGACCCGGGCATGCGTCATACGCTTCGTTTACCAAATACGGACCAAACGATGACGCAATTGGGGCAGGAATATTTAGTGGAAGATACACTTCTACTATTGTAGCAGCCGGATATATAGCCAAAAAAATCCTTAAGAAATGCGGGATCGATGTTTTTTCTTATGTAAAAGAACTTGCTTCGGTTAAGTGTCCCGAAATAGACCACTTAAAAGCGCTAAAATACACCGAATCTTACAAACAAATGCGCCATGATTGCGATTCCTTCTATCAGGAAATTTACGTAAAAAAACGGCTTAATATGAACATGCGATTTCTTGAAAAAATTAGAGTCTTCGCAGAAATTGAAAAAGAAATAGAAGCAATACGCGGCAAAACGCCCAGCCCAAATCCACAAGAAATTATAGATAAATACAATGTGCATCACATTTTAAACTGCCCAGATATCAAAGCGGCTAAAGAAATGATTAACGCATGCAACAAAATATCATCAAAAGGCGACTCAGCTGGTGGAATCGTCAAGGTAGTAGTCCTCGGCTCTCCAATAGGATTAGGCGAACCTGTATTTGATAAACTTGACGCAGAATTGGGGAAAATGCTTGGGATCGGAGCTGTTAAGGGCATAGAAATCGGTGCAGGTTTTAAAGTCAAAGATATGACCGGCTCTGAAAACAACGACCAAATGCATTCCGAAAAAGGAAAAGTCGTTTTTGATTCTAATAACGCAGGTGGAATAACAGGCGGACTTACAACGGGACAACCAATAATCATCAATTTGGCACTAAAACCGACGTCCACAATTAATAAGAAACAACACACAATTGACAAGTATACTCTCCAAAACAAAGAACTTGCCGCCATAACAAGACGCGACCCAACTATTGTGGGAAGAGCGTGGCCTGTAGCAGAGAATTATACGGCAATGATATTGTTAGATAATTTAATAGCGTATTATGGATATCAGAAATTGACAGAGGAGGTCGGCAAAAATGGATAAAAAAATCCTTATAGGCATTGTTATAGGAAGCGATTCAGATATGGAAATAATGAAAGAGGCAACAAAAACCTTGGAAGAGTTTGGTATAGGATATGAATTAAATATAATATCTGTACATCGCACCCCTAAAAAAGCTTATGAATACGCCACAAACGCCGAAAAAAGAGGATTGGAAGTAATCATTACCGCTGCAGGAGGAGCCGCACATCTTGCAGGTGTAATGGCAGCATGGACATCTCTTCCCATAATAGGAGTTCCTATGCCGACTTCTGTTTCCGGAGGTTTGGATTCTTTACTTTCCATCGTTCAGATGCCTTCGGGAGTCCCGGTTGCTACGGTTGCCACAGGAAAAGCAGGAGCAAAAAATTCCGCAATACTGGCAATGCAAATGCTTGGCATAAAATATCCGCAAATACGAGAGAAAGTAAAAAAACATAAGAAAAATATTGCTAAAAAAGTAGAAGAAAAAAATATAAAGTTGGTTAAAAAGTAAACCATTCTATAAAACGATAATTCATGCCTATTTCGCAAAAAATAAAATTAATCAGTCCTTCCGCAACATTAGCTATAACGGCAAAGGCAAAAAAAATGAAAATGGAAGGTATTGATATAATTGGATTCGGAGCCGGTGAACCGGACTTTGACACGCCGCTAAACATAAAACAAGCCGCTAAAAAAGCCATAGATAACGGACATACAAAATACACGCCCACTTCCGGCATAAAAGAATTAAAAGAAGCCATTTGCCAAAAACTAAAAAACGACAACGGGCTTGATTATTCGCCCGATGAAATCATTGTCTCATGCGGAGCAAAAAATTCCCTTTTCAACGCTGTTCTTACGTTATGTAACGAGGAAGACGAAGTGATTATCCTTTCTCCTTATTGGACAAGTTATCGTGAAATGATCAAAGCCGCCGGCGCAAAACCCATATTCATAAAAACAACACGCGACAGTAATTTTAAAACTACCTCACAACAATTGCTGAAAGCTATTACCCCAAAAACAAAAGTATTAATACTTAATTCTCCATCCAATCCCACAGGTGCAGTCTACACAAAAGAAGAACTCTTAAACTTAAGTAAAATCTTGATACAGAAAAATATTTCTTGTATCTCTGACGAAATATACGAAAAAATCATTTACGACAACATGGAACATATAAGCATCGCTTCTCTAGGAAATGGTATCAAAAAATTAACAATCGTAATAAACGGCTTCTCAAAATCTTATTCAATGACAGGATGGCGGTTGGGCTATGCCGCAGGACAAAAAGAAATTATTCAAGCGATGACTAATCTGCAAGACCATTCCACTTCCAACCCTACATCCATCTGCCAATTTGCCGGCGTAGAAGCACTAACAGGACAACAAGAAGATTTAAAACTTATGGTTGAAGAATTCAAAAAAAGACGCGATTATATGGTAGAGAAAATAAATTTAATGAAACTTATTTCTACGACCAAGCCGCAAGGAGCATTTTATTGTTTTGTGGACATATCCCAAATCGTAGGAAAAACTTTTGACGGCAAAAAAATTAATAACTCCTTGGAATTAACTGAACTTCTTTTGACAAAGGCAAAAACCGCGGTTGTTCCTGGATACGTTTTTGGAGATGACAATTTCATCAGATTGTCATATGCAACCTCAATGGAAAATATTATAGAAGGGTTACACAGAATACAAGAATTCACGGATAAAATAACCTGAAAGATATTTAGGGAAAAGAAAAATGGAAAATAAAAATAGCAATTCTCGTTGGAGTAAATTAGCAATCATCGGTTTTATATTATCCATTATCGGACTAATCTACGGACTTGGGTTATCAAGTTTCGGGATTATTCCTCTATCAAGTATCGTTCTGTGTGGCATTGGCATACGAAAAATCAATCGAAGCGCAGATAAAATAAAAGGGAAAGGACTTGCTATCGCAGGAATAATTTTGGGCGGACTCGGGCTTATCCTTCCTATTTTAATTTCAACCTCGGTTCTGTGGACAATAATCACGCGCGGTTAATCAACAAATAATTGTTTTTGTTCCCCATCCTCAAAAAGCATAAGTCGTGGAAATTTCGAACATATGCGAATGTCCCCAGTAATCGCCATCGGTAGGAGGCAAATTATCACTATCTTCCGCTTCTGTCCTTATGCCTTGAGCATAAGAGTATGCTGCATCTATCTGCATTATCCATACCTGAAAACTTGCGCCCAAAGAATATCTATTAGTTGACACATCAAACATCAAAGGGTCTAATGTTTCCGCAGGCACAGGAGAAGGGTCCCACATATATCCGCCCCTCAAAGTAAATTCAGGAGTTACTTCATATTCTGCCCCTACTCTGAATATATATCTATCTTTCCAATCGCGGGAAATTTCTATTTCATCTGTAGGAATAACTGTAGCAGGTGGGCTAAAAAAAGTTACAGGGTCGTCTAACTTTTGGGTAATGGTATCGATTCTTGACCAATTTACCCAGTCAACCTGCCCGCTCAAAAGCCATCTGTCAAAACCCGAATAACTACCTCCTAAACACGCTGTTTGAGGAAATATAAAGTCCATAGAAATTTCTCTGTCGAATGTAGAAAAAGCATTGGAACCAATATCAACATCCCCTTTAAATTTGATATTTGTTTCGCTTCTCCATACACCGCCTACTGTCCAATTCTCGGAAGGCAACCATAAAAAACCCATATTGCCGGAAACTCCGCTTCCTTCCCCCCAAGCTTTCACATACGCTTCGCTGGGAAATGTTCCCCCGTCAGGAATTACAATGGAATATGATTTGGTATTCATTTTGGCAAAGCCGTTTGCCAAACCCGCTCCGACTATAAATCCATCCGCCAACCTAAAAGATGCTCCTGCTTGAAGGTTACTTAGTGATATTTCGGAACGAGTAGAGTTATAATTCAAAGTAGCGTCATCTTTCCATCTTTGTCCCAAACCAAAAGGGACATAGTATCCCAACCCCATACTCACAGAATCATTGAAATTATGCGTAAAAAAAAGATTGGGTATCATCTGAACAGTGGTAGTGCTTTTATCGTCGTCTGTTGCTCCATCAGCCTCGTAATATGAATACGGAGCAATAAAAGCAGAACTTTTCATAAGCATAGTGCCCTCGCACAAGCCCAACCCCGCAGGGTTCCAAAAAAGAGCAGAAGGGTCGTCCGCAACCGACACAAACGCGCCACCCATTCCTGTAGCTCGCGCGCCAATTGAAGGCGCTTGCATACTCGCAGAATAACAATTTGAAAACAAAAAAATAAAAAAGACAGGCACTAACAATTTTTTTATCATATTAATTTCTCCTATTATATATACATACTTATTACATCTATCTGTGTAATCGTTGTCTGAAATCTGTGTAATCATATCCAATCAGTCACCGTAATTCTCTAAAACTTTCAAAGCAATGTCAAGAACCTTCGGATGGAAATGTGTTCCTCTTCCAGACTTAAGATTTTTCAAAGTCTTTTGTTTACTTAAAGCTTTACGATAAGGTCTATCTGAACGCATAGCATGATAAACATCGGCAATGGATATTATACAAGCAAGTAAAGGTATCTCATTGCCTTTTTTACCTTTTGGATACCCTGTGCCATCATATTTTTCGTGATGGTCCTGTATCACGCACATATAATCTTTCCATGAACTCATCGGATTTAGTATCGGATTTACTATGGAAACACCTATTTCGGGATGTTTTTGAATAATTTTTAGTTCTTCGGAATCTAGTCTCCCGTTTTTGCCTAATATACTTTCAGGGATACCGATTTTCCCAATATCGTGAAGCGATACTAAATAACGAAAAATCTCCTTTTTTTCGGGTTTTAATTTTATAAAGGAAGCACATGCATCAAGTATCAACATAGCATAACGGGCGACCTGTTCGGAGTGGATGGAAGTATATCCGTCTTTGGCGTGTATCGCTGCCAAAAGTGAACTGACAGTAGACGAGTAAAATTCTTTGGTTCTTCCATCAAGCGATTTTTTCATATTTTCCAATTCCACTAATCTTTTCTTCTTCTTCCTGCTTTTTTCTCTTTTTTTGATTTTTTCTTCGATAATTTCTACCAGTTTATCTTTGCTGAATGGTTTGTTTATATATGCTGAAGCACCATTCCGCATCGCTTCCGT
>CAZNJA010000004.1:0-43725 GCA_964573245.1 uncultured bacterium | reverse complement strand
CGGAGAATTTGGCGCGCGCCGGTTTTACTATCGTAAGCGGAATGGCGCGTGGGATAGACACATCCGCGCATCAGGGTGCTTTGAAAAAGGGAAGAACTATCGCTGTTTTGGGAAGCGGTTTAAATTACATATATCCGCGCGAAAACAAAAAATTATCCGAAAAAATAACTCAAAACGGGGTTTTAATATCCGAATTTCCGATGGGCACTCCGCCTGATAAATTTAATTTTCCACGAAGGAACAGAATAATATCGGGATTATCTTTGGGAGTAGTCGTTGTGGAAGCGGAAGAGAGAAGCGGCGCGCTGATTACGGCAAATCTTGCGTCCGAACAAGGAAGAGACGTGTTTGCGGTCCCCGGCAAAATAGATTCCGATTATTCCAAAGGGACACATAAACTCATTCAGGACGGTGCGAAACTCGTTACAAACTGGAAAGATATCGCTTCGGAACTGATACATGAGATAGATTGGGAAACAAAAAATAAAACGAAAGAAAAAACCAAAATAAAACTTGAAGAATTTGAAGAAAAAATTTATACTTTGCTTTCCACAGAACCAAAACAAATAGAAGAAATTCTCAAGGAGAGCAGAATTTCTTCTTCCAAAGCACTGTCCGCTTTATTGTCGTTGGAACTAAAAGGAATGGCAAGACAACTACCAGGGATGTTTTTTGTGAAAACGAAATAAAAATATTTAGGGAGGACTAAATGGACAGTAAAATTAGAATCGGAATAATAGGATACGGAAATGTCGGCAAAGGCGTGGAACTGGCGATCGGACAAAATCCCGATATGCAGCTTGCGGCGATTTTTACGAGAAGAAATCCCGAAAAAATCAAAAGTAAAAATTCCAAAATCATCTCTGTTTCGCAGATAAAAAAGTTTTCCGATAAAATAGATGTGGCAATTCTCTGCGGCGGCTCGGCAACGGACCTACCAAAACAGGGACCAGAATTTGCTTCTGTTTTTAACACGGTAGATAGTTATGACACACATGCAAAGATATACGATTACTTTAATGCTGTTGATAAAGCTGCGCGAAAAGCAGGAAAGACAAGCATTATATCGACCGGGTGGGATCCGGGGTTATTTTCGCTTCTGCGCATAATAGAAGAGTCAGCGTTGCCTCAAGGGTCGGGATATACTTTTTGGGGGCCAGGAGTAAGCCAGGGGCATTCCGACGCAATCCGAAGAATCAAGGGAGTAAAAGACGCACGACAATATACGATTCCGATTAAAGATACTATTAAAAAAATTAGCGTGGGAAAAACTCCTAAATTAAAAAGCAGGCAAATGCATTTAAGAGATTGTTATGTTGTTGCAGAGTGCGGCGCGGACTTAAAAAAAATCGAGCGGGAAATAAAAATCATGCCTCATTACTTTGCAGATTATGACACGAAGGTTACCTTTATATCCGAGAAGGAAATGTTATCGAAACATTCCGAAATGCCTCACGGAGGCATCGTGATAAGAACGGGTTCAACAGGGAAAAATCACAAACACTTAATGGAATTCAAACTGAAATTGGACAGCAACCCGGAATTTACGGCAAATGTTTTACTTGCGTATGCGCGGGCAGCATACCGGCTAAACAAGGAAGGGAGCATTGGGGCAAAAACTGTTTTTGATGTGCCGATCGGTTATCTCTCGATTAAATCTTCGGACGAATTGATAAAAAGCAAATTGTAGGCAGACAGTTTAAAACTTTGGTTTTCAAAAATAATTAGCTTTTTAAAAGCATCTCTCCTATTTTATAGACATCTCCTGCGCCTATAGTCAAAACAACATCTTTGGGTTTAATTGTTTTTTTAAGATACGCGACTGCCTCTTCTTTTTTTTCAAAGTGCAAAGCCGATACCCCGAATTTTTCCAAATGTTCGCAAATAAGCCGGGAATTCACGCCTTTAATAGGTCTTTCACTTGCTTCATATATCGGGATAAGGATGGGAATTTCCACATTTCGCAGCACTTCGGCAAATTCCTTAGCCAATTGCCTTGTTCTGGTATATCTGTGCGGCTGGAATACGGCTATTTTCCTCAAAGGGTTTAATTCATCCGCCATTTTAAGAGAAGCTTTTATTTCCGTCGGATGATGCGCGTAATCGTCTATTATCAAAGCATTATTATATCTGCCTTTTACCTGGAATCTTCTGCTTACGCCTTGAAATTCCGGCAATATTTCCGCTATATTTTCCCACTTGATTCCATTTAACAAGCCGACAGCAATACACGCGAGAACATTTTTTACATTATGAATTCCCAGTAAGGGCATTTTGATGTTGCCAAGATTTTTTCCTTTAAAAGTAACGTCAAAATATGTTTTTTCGTTGTCGGCAATGACATTGGACGCGTAAATCAAATTGGATGGTTCCAGCCCGTAAGTTATAATCTGCGCTCTGATATTTTTTTTATGCGTCGTCAGAATATTTTGTATAACTTTGTCGTCTCCGCCCGCGATAAGAAAACCGCCTTTTTTTATATTATGGATGTGCTTTAAAAAAGCGTCTTTAAGATTTTGGAAATTTTTATAGTAATCCAGATGCTCCTCTTCTATGTTGGTAATCACTTCAAACGAAGGCGACAACAGCAAAAATGAACCGTCGGATTCATCGGCTTCGGCGATGAATAATTTACTTGAGCCGAAACGCGCATTTGCATCAAGATTGTTTATATTCCCGCCGACTATAAAACTGGGCTCAAACCCCGCCCGAAAAAAAAGAAAAGATATCAACGAAGATGTAGTTGTTTTTCCGTGACTGCCACAGACAGTAATCCCAATGCTGTTGTTCATTAAATTTGCCAGCATTTGTCCCCTTGAAAAAATCTTTAGTCTATTTTGCTTTGCAAACAAGATTTCTTTGTTATCAGGGGAAATAGCGCTTGAATAAACTATTGTTTTAGCGTTCTTAATATTTTCTTTAGTGTGCCCGAAATAAACTTTTATTCCTGTTTTCGCAAGTTGTTTTGAGTATAAGCTCTCCTGTAAATCCGTTCCTTGGACTTCGTATCCTTTTTTGAAAAGAACAGAAGCAATGCCACTCATAGAGCAACCGCCAATACCTATGAAATGAACAGGGTCTTGTAATTGTTGTCTAGTCATTGGATTTTATATATTTATAAATTTCCTCACATATCTTTTCCAAAGCATCATTGGGCATTACCTTTTTTATGTTTTCGCTTGTCTTTTTTAGTTTGTCGGGACTGTTTATCAATTCTTGTAAAATTTTGGGGACGCGACTTTTTTCGATATCCGTTTTTTTTAAAAGATATGCCCCACTTTTTTCTTGGAAGTAAAGAGCGTTATATTTCTGGTGGTTATCTTTTGCGTAAACATAAGGCACGATTAACGAAGGGACTCCCCAGAAAGAAAGTTCCGAAAGCGAGAGTGCTCCGCCTCTTGTGATTGCCAAGTCCGAAATTAAATAAGCGCAATCCATTGGGAATAAAAAGGGCAGAACAACCGAAGATGTTCCTAATTTTATATATTTCTCTCTAACCCTCCAGTAATCCGCTTCTCCTGTAATATGGATTACTTGCCAATTTTCAAAATCCGACAATTTTTCCAATACATCCACAGTCCAAGTATTCAATGAAACTGCGCCTTGAGACCCTCCGAATACAAGTAAGGTTTTTTTGTTTTTATCTAACCCAAAATTTTTATAGCAGGTTTGTTTGTCCGGATTCGGCTTGAATTTTTCAACGGGGTTGCCGACCACTAAACTTTTTTTCGAAATTAAGGAAGAATTTGGAAACGCAAGAAATATCTTTTGAGCAAATTTAGCCAAAAATTTATTTGCTTTTCCCGATACTATGTTTTGTTCGTGCAGGAGTAACGGAATTCTTAACAAATAAGCGGATATACAAGCAGGAAAACTTCCGAAACTCCCCGTTCCCATCACAAGTTTTGGTCTTGCATGGCAGAGAAAAAAAAACGATTGAATGACTGCTTTGAACATTGAGGGATAATAAGAG
Source organism: uncultured bacterium (assembly GCA_964573245.1). GTDB lineage: Bacteria > CAIJMQ01 > CAIJMQ01 > CAIJMQ01 > CAIJMQ01 > CAZNJA01. The sequence goes on along the minus strand of CAZNJA010000004.1, from coordinate 39,752 downwards.
AAGACCACCGTAATTATATTGCCTGAAGTGGAAGGAATAGAGAGGTTAACGAAGGAAAATTTTTCTTCTTGAAGTATATTTTGGAAATTCAGTTTGATGGGTCCCCAAAACATAGATTCCACTTTGTATTTTTCTCTTAAATAACGTGCTACTGCCAACCCTGGGAAAAAATGTCCGCCCGTGGAACCTACTGCTATGACTATTTTATTTTTCAAAGGTTCCTCTTCGTAGCTGTATAAGAATCATCCGCAAAAACGAGATAAACATTGCTTTGCCTTCTAATCCAATAACACCTTTTCCAATTTGCTATTTACCAATTGTTCGAGCAAATCGTGAAATTCGCCGTCCGCATCTATTTTAAGAAATTCAACACCTACATCATACACGTGTTCTGTGGATTTCCCCACAACCCTTTTGTTTTTCCATTTCACTTTTGCCAACATATTGAACGGCATTTTTCTTGTGGGGCTGAAAATTTCCAAGGCAACAAGAGTGTTAACAGGATAATTCTTGCTGGTGGTAAAGCAAATTCCCTGCACGGATATGTTTTTAGATATGCTTATGTTGTCTTCTTTGAATTCTTTGAAAGTTATAATCGGTTGTTCTTGCCTGGAAAAATCTTCTTTCCCTCCTTTTCTTCTGACACGGATGAAAAAGGGATAAGCAAACCTAACATATTTTCTTCTTTCAGGAGCCGTTATTTTCTCTTTTTTCATATCAATCTCCCTTTTTATTTTTAATGAGACTTTCCAATGTTAAGAAGAATGCCGACAGATGTCAAATTAACCACCAACGAACTTCCGCCATATGATACAAACGGGAGGCATAAACCTTTTGTAGGAAGAATTCCTGTGCATACTCCAATATGTATAAAAGCTTGTATGGCAATTAGCATAATAATCCCCAATGCGAGTAAAACTGCAAAGTCATCTTTTGATTCCTTCGCTTTTAAAACGATTTGGAAACCGAGAATAACAAAAACTACAAAAAGCAGTATTATAACCGTTGCGCCTATAAACCCCAATTCCTCTCCTATTATAGAAAAAACGAAATCATTATGAGAAGCAGGCAGAAAAAACAACTTTTGCTTTGATTCGCCAATCCCTTTACCAAAAATTCTGCCTGAGCCGATGGCAATAATGGATTGTATAAGTTGAAAACCTGCACCTTGGGGGTCCTTATAGGGATTCAAAATGGTCATGACTCTTTCTCTTCTGTAACCGACACTAAATACAAGATAATAAGCCAATGGCAAAGAAAAGAAAAAAAGCGATAGCAGATAAACAAGATTGCCTCCTCCTACGAAGAAAAGAATAAAAGTAAGAATGGCGATAAGAGCCGCCGTGCCAAAATCTGGTTGAATCAAAAGAATCATTACAAACACTGAAAGAATAAAAAGAGGCGGGAATAATCCATGCCAAAAACTTTTTACTTTTATTTTTTTCCTTGACAAAAAGTCCGCTATATATATGAGGAAACAAAGTTTTGCTATTTCGGAGGGTTGGAGAAGAAATCCCCCGAAACCTATCCATCGTTTGGCACCTCCTGCCTGACGTCCGAAAGGACTGACAGTCAACAACAATAGTAACATTGAGAGAATTATTAGCGGCTTGCTGGCGGATTCCCATTTTTGGTAAGGCAAATTATAAGTAAGTATTAGCCCCATGCTGCCGATTATTAACCACAAGAGCTGTCTTTGAAAAAAATAGTAACTGCTTCCAAATTTATCCATTGCATACGCCGAAGATGCGGAGTAAACCATGATGAGCCCAATAGAAGAAAGGAGGGCAACTACTATAAGCAACATAAAATTGTTTCTATTCATATTCTTCCTTGAGTGTGAAAAATTTTTTTTTGAATTGTTCGCCTCTATCTTTGTAATCTTTAAACATGTCAAAAGAAGCACAAGCGGGAGAGAGCAGAATTTTATCGCCTGATTTTGCATTTTTGAAAGCATATTTTGTGGCGTCATCCAATGTATCATGCAAAGACACAGGGACAATGCCTTTAAAACTATTTGCGATTTTTTCTTTGCTTTCTCCAATTGCAAAAATACATTTCACTTTTTCTTTTGCAAGTTTTTCTATTTGGAAGTAATCATTGCCTTTATCTTGTCCGCCTAAAATGAGAAGTAAAGGAGATTGAAGCGTAATAAGCGCTTTTTCTACGCACGCGACATTTGTAGATTTGGAATCATTAATAAACTCAACTCCTTTTATTTCCCCAATCTTTTCTAATCTGTGTTCCACATTTCGGAAAGTTCTTAATGCCTTTATTATCTGCAATTTATTCAATCCCAGAATTTTTGCCACGACCACTGCCGCAAGACAATTCTCCGAGTTGTGATCTCCCGGCAAAGCAAAAATATCGCGTTTGCATATCATTTCACTTATTCCGTTTTCGGCAAAAATTATATCGTCTTCGTTAATGTACGCGCCTTGAGCAACAGGTTTATCCAGAGAAAAATAGTAAAGAGGAACATTTATTTTATCTCTTATTTGCATTAGTTGCTTATCGCAAGCATTGATAACGGCAAAATCCTCTTGTTTTTGATTTGAAAAAATTTTCATTTTGGAATTTATGTAATCTTTCATGTCTTTATGCATATTGAGGTGGTCAGGAGTGATGTTGAGCGTCACGGAAATATATGGTCTAAAAGATAAAATATTTTGGAGTTGGAAACTACTTGTTTCTAAAACAACTATGTCTTCGGAGGAAAGTCTTTCCACAAAAGAAGAGAAAGGGATTTCAAAAGGAATATCCAGATTCCCACCTTCGTGCGCTTTGAATTTTTCTTTTAACAAATGAAATATAAGTTTTACAGTGGTCGTTTTGCCGTTTGTGCCGGTAACCGCAACAATTCTCGAAGGGCAAAACCAAAAAGCAAGTTCGATTTCGCTTATTACGGGTATTTTTTTTTGTTTTGCTTTTTGCAAGACGGGCAAATCGAACCTTACACTGGGGGACACTACAATCAAATCGCTCGATAAAACAAATTCATCGGAGTGTCCGCCTATTTCAACCTTGACGCCTTTATCATAAAGCGATTTCAATTTGTCTTTTATATGCGAATTATCATTTGCTTCCGATACTTTGACGTTAATTCCCTTGTCAATTAAAAGCTCACATGCGGCAAAACCGCTCACTCCCAAACCTAAAACGCAAACCCTTTTATCTTTTAAATCGATCATCTCAATTTAAGCGTACTTAAACTCAATAGCATAAGAATTATTCCGATGATCCAAAACCGAACGGTAATCTGGGTTTCCTGCCATCCCAATCTTTCAAAATGATGATGAATAGGCGCCATTTTAAAAACTCTTTTGTGCCAAATTTTATAGGATATAATTTGAATTACCACAGACAATATTTCCATAACAAAGACACCGCCGACAAGGAATAGCAATAATTCTTGCTTAGTTATCAAAGCTACCACACCGATAGCTGTTCCTAAGGGTAACGAGCCAACGTCGCCCATAAAAATTTGCGCGGGTTTCGTATTAAACCATAAAAAAGCTAAAGAAGCGCCAACTAAAGCCGTAGAGCAAACCGCCAGTTCACCACTTCCGGCAATCGGCAGGATTTGGAGGTAGTTCGCAAATTCGATATGTCCCGTCAAGTATGATATGACAGCATAAGCGCCTGTGCATATCATTATCGAACCCACAGCCAACCCGTCTAATCCATCTGTTATATTGACCGCATTCGATGTAGCCAAAATTACGCACACTGCGAACGGAATATAAAAGATGCCCATGTCAAAAATCAATTTTTTGAAAAAAGGAAACTGCAGATAAGTTCCGTAAACTGGATGGACAGGATGTATATAAAGATATGTTCCAATCATAAGCCCGACTAAAATTTGAACTGTCAGTTTGCTTCTTATGGATAGAGCTTTGTTGCTTTTGTTCTTTATTTTCAAAATATCGTCGACAAATCCCAATGCCCCCATCATCAGCATGGAAATGACGACAAGCCAAACATAAGAATTCTGCAAATTTCCCCAGAATAAGATAGAGATAAGAAAAGAAAGAACAATAACTATTCCGCCCATAGTCGGGGTTCCATGTTTATCCTTATGTAAAATATTAAGAGTATGGCAGTATTCTCGTTTATTCATGTCCACAATATTTTTGTTTTTCAATTTTTTAATCAAAATAGGCATTAAAAACATTGCAATTAAAAAAGTGGTAACTGCAGAGAAAGCACCTCTAAAAGTGATGTATTGAATTACATTGAATCCCGAGAAAAAATTTACAAGTGCATCAAAAAATTTAAGAAACAATTTAATCCCTCCACTATATAAGATAAAATTTCCGCAAAGATTACAACAACTTCATGTGATTATTATAGAGATTATTTATAACAATCACTGTAATCCTCCTTTAATCGCTGTAATCATTTTTTCCATTTCTAAAGCTCTGGAACCTTTAATCGCGAGTAAATCTCCTTTATTCGCCAAAATTTCAAGTTTTTTCTTTGCCTTATTTTTATCGTTAAAATGCCATGCTTTTTTATCTTTTGATATGGTTTCAGCCGTAAATTTGGTTTTTTGTCCGATGGTTATCAGGATATCAACTGATGAATCGGAAATCAATTTCCCAGCTTTGATGTGTTCCTCTTTTGAGTCTTTCCCCAACTCCAACATATCTCCCAACACAAGAACTTTTTTCCCTTCAATTTTTATTTCATCGATGAGCCGGATTAAATTAGCAAAAGATAACGGGTTTGCATTATAAGTGTCGTCAAGAATATATATATCTTTTGCTTTGTAAAAGTTTGCCCTACCCGGAAGTAATTCTATTTCGGACAAAGCAGAAATGGATTCTTTTATGTCTGTTCCCAAGGAAAATGCAACGGCAAAAGAGGCGAGGATATTGTATATGTTTCCCCGTCCAAGAAAAGGCGTTTTTATTTTCATTTTCCCGTTTAGATAAAAGGATGGCCTTCCAAAAGAATCAAAAGTTATTTCTTCCGCGCGAAAATCGCTTTTCCTGTCTATCCCAAAAGTAATTATTTCTCCCTTTGTTTTGGATGCAAAACGAGAGAAGAATTTATCATCTCGATTCAATATGGAAATTTTCGGTTGTGGAGATATTTTGAAGATTTCGGATTTTGCTTCCGCGATATCTTTCAACGAACGGAAAAATTCTTTATGTGCTTTTGCGACATTTGTTATAACCACAGTGTTCGCTTGTGCTATCTCTGCCAATCTTTTAATTTCCCCGGCCCTAGACATTCCCATTTCGAGCACTGCAACATCGTATTTATCATCAATATCAAATAAAGTAAGCGGTAAACCTATAAGGTTATTATAGTTTGCCTTTGTTTTTAAAACTTTGAATTTTGATGAGAGTAACGCGAATATTATTTCTTTTGTAGTTGTTTTGCCGCAACTGCCGGTTATGGCAATTAAAGGTATTTTGAATTTACTCCTGTAATATTTTGCGATGTCTCCCAGAGTTTTGAGGGTATCAGGAACCTGAATTATGAATTGGTTATTAGTTCTTGGTTTTTGGGAACCAGGAAGTGGGAATTGTGAATTTATTCCAGACACAATAGCTCCGACAGCGCCTTTTTGAAGAGCTTTTGAAACAAAGTCGTTTCCGTTAAATTTGTCGCCTCTTAAAGCAATAAATAGTTCGCCCCTTTTTAACTTTCTTGAGTCTGTAGATATGCCAACAACATTCCTATTGAGAAATTCCTGCTTACATCCTTGCAGGAGCGTTCCGGCTCTTGTTATTTTAAGAATTTCTGCAATCTTGAGATCCATTATAATTTTCTTTGTTGTCGCGTGTATAAAACAAACGCTTCTTTATAATCTCTATATCACTGAAAGGGATAACGGTATCTTTCAAAACCTGATAGTTTTCGTGCCCTTTCCCTGCTATCAGCAAAACATCGTCTTTATTTAACATATTAATTCCCTGCTGGATAGCTTTTGCTCTATCAATTTCTATTTCCCAATTCTCCCCTGCAAGCCCTTTTTTTATGTCTTCAATTATTCCCAATGGGTCTTCAGAGCGGGGATTATCGGAAGTTAGGATCGTATAATCCGATTCCTTCGATGAAATCTCTCCCATAATGGGTCTTTTGCCCTTATCCCTATCTCCTCCGCATCCAAATATAGTTATTACTTTCCCTTTTGCGAGTTTCTTGGCGGTTTTAATTACTTTTTCTAGCGCATCGGGAGTATGGGCATAATCCACGATTGCTGTCATGCCATTATTTTTGAATACCTGAAAACGACCCGGCACTTGCTTTATATCTTTAAGATGTTCAACAACTTCAGCAACATTTAACCCATCCATACCAGCCCAAGATATTGCGGCAAGAATATTGTAGATATTGAAATCACCAACTAAGGGAATCCTTATCCTGCCTTTATGCCAGGGTGAATTCAGAGTAAATGTTGTGCCGTTCCAATCAAACTCTACCCCCGAGGCGTAAACGTTATTCGTTTCGTTTAAACCGTAAAAAACACACGGTAAATTTGAAAGCGGAAAACTCTTCAAGACCTTGTCATCGCCGTTTGCAATCAAAAATTTATTTTGTTTGTTGCTTGAATGAAGCAATTGTATCAATCGGGCTTTAGACGAAATATAATCTGAAATAGTGGGGTGATAATCAAGATGGTCTCTTTCAATATTGGTAAAAATGCACGAATCAAATTGAATTGCATACACTCGCTTTTGCGCAAGAGAGTGAGAAGACACTTCCATAACTACTGCCTTTACTTGGTCAGCGCGCATTTTGTTGAAGATCTCGCTTAGGAAAATAGGAGGAGGAGTGGTGTGAGAAGACGGAATGACTCTCGCTCCCCAACAATAATTTATTGTCCCTATTCTTCCTGTAACCAGACCCTGCGATTGTAGGATAACATCTATAAGATAGGAAGTCGTGGTTTTCCCGTTGGTGCCGGTAATCCCTATGATTTTTATATCCTGTGTGGGATTGTCATAAAAATTATTTGCTATTTTGGCAAGAACTTCCTGTGTATCCCGAACGTAAATATAGGTTGTGCCATTGACGGGAGATGCGAATTTTTCGTCTATCACGACTGCAGCAGCACCTTTTTTGATGACCTCCGCCACAAAATCATGGCCATCATGAGATTTACCTCTTAAAGCCACAAATAGATATCCTTGTTTTGCTTCCGCCGAATGGGCGGCTATTCCTTTGATGATAATATCATTATTGCCTACTATTCTTTCGACAGGTATATCTTTTAGAAGTTGTCTGAGTTGCATAAATCCAACCTTCAATTCCACTTAGGAATGATAATGAAAGGGGTAAATAAAGTCCTAAGCAAATGCCGGGGTGTCATTTCCATAAATCGATTACAGGCCTGCTATTTCTAAACGCATTTTGTCAGGCGGAATTTCTAAATATCTTAAGGTTTTTTTCATTATATTTTTGAAGGAAGGAGCAGCTACTTGTCCGCCATAATAGGCGCCTTGCGGTTCATCTATCACTAATAAAACCAGCACTTGAGGATTATTGGCCGGAGCATACCCGACAAAGGAAGACACAAATTTTGTTTGAGAATATCCCTTCCCTGGAATATATTTTTGGGATGTCCCTGTTTTTCCGGCTATGCTGTAGCCATTTATGGCCGCCGCTTTCCCAGTTCCGTTTTCTACAACATCAACAAGCAGACTTGTTAAAAGCTTTGCAGAATGATTGGAAATCACCTTTCTTTTCACAGTTGGGAAATTTTTCTTAACGACTACACCTTTGTCGTTGACAATTTCATTAATCAAAAACGGTTTTAAAAGCACTCCGTCGTTAGCTACCGCGGCCGCCGCCGAGGCTATCTGTAATGGAGTAGTGCCTATTTCTTGTCCATAAGGAATAGCGCCTATGGACAACTTCGACCATTGATTCACATTGCGCAATAACCCGCTGGCTTCCCCTCCCAGTTCTATTTGCGTTTCTTCTCCAAAACCGAATTTCTTGAGATATCGGTATAATTCTTTTTCGCCAATTTTCTGGCCAACCTTGGTAAAAGCTATATTTGAGGAATATAACAGCGCTTCTTTAAAAGTTAGCCATCCATAGGGATGCACATCGTGAATAGTATGTCCGGCTAGTTCGTAACTGCCATTCTCGCAAAATATTTGGTCGTTGGGAGTAACTATTTTCTCCTCCAAAGCAGCGGAAGCGGTAAATATTTTAAATGTGGAGCCTGGCTCGTAAAGGTCGGTTATGGCTCTATTTCTAAAATCAGACGTAGAAAATTCTTTAAATCTGTTCGGGTCATAAGAAGGATAATTTGCCAACGCAAGAATTTTCCCTGTCCTTGGCTCCAAAACTATAGCAACAACCGATGCAGGGTTAAACTTTTGTTGTATTTTACTAATTTCTTTTTCCGCAATATGCTGGATAATCCTGTCTATTGTAAGATAAATATCACAACCTGGCTTAAGAGCGGATACTTTGCCGTCTAAAGTATAGAGAACATTTCCTTTTGCGTCTCTTTGCGCCAATTTAAATCCGGATTTCCCCTTGAGGTAATCTTCGTAATCTCTTTCAATGCCTTCTAATCCTTGGTCTGTCCCAACAAACCCTATAACATTAGCAGCTAACTCTCCGCAGGGATAAATTCTGTTTTTATGCTCTTTCCATTCTATACCCTTTGTTATATTTTTCTTTATTAGGGCTAGAAAGCTTTCATCAGCGAAACGGTCCAAATATATGAAATTTGCTCCACTATCAATTTTTTTCTCTACACTTGCCCAATCTTGCCCGGCAAGTGTGAAAAGTTCTTTTAATTTCTCTTTATCAATAGAATCGGAAATTCTCCTCCAAAAAATTTCGTAGGAAGGAACATTCAACGCTAGGGGATTGCCATTCCTATCGAAAATTCTTCCTCTCTCGGCTTGTATTTCAATGGTTGTGTTGTGTAGGTTTTCCGCATCCATGACGAAATCATTGCCATTAACTATCTGTAAAGTCACCAACCTTAAAACAAGCGAAAAGAGCATACATATAAGAAAGATAATAACGAAATAAAGTTTTCTTTTTATAATCATTTTTTCTTAACTATAATTGTCTTAATCTGCCATTCTTTTGGGAAAGTCATGCCGTTACGTATGGCCTCTTTTTCTATTCTTGAAGGCGATTTTAAAAATTCCAATTTTTCCTTTAAAATTTCTCTTTCCTTTAATAATTCTTTTTCCGTTTTATTTTTCCCGGAAATTTCGTATTGCAAATTATTTATAAGCACACGCAAATGAACAATAAACAGGGCAGCTATTAAAACAAAGAAAATCGCAAAAAAGGTTTTGCTGTTTGTTTTAATATTTTCTCGTCCCTTTGTTATCTTTCTCATTTTTTAATCCTGTATAAATCCTATTTTTTCTGCCGCGCGCAATTTAGCAGAGCGCGAGCGGGAGTTTTTCATAATTTCATCGTATGTAGTTCGAATGGGTTTTTTTGTGATAATTTGCAATGTCCCTTTTTCTTTTTCCGCCTTAAAAGCTCTTTTAACTAATCTGTCTTCCAGGGAGTGATAAGATATCGCACAAACTCTGCCTTTATCCGCGAGTAAATCGGGAATTTTAGGTAATATTTTTTCTATTGAGTTTATTTCTTTATTTACTGCTATTCTGAACGCTTGGAACGTTCTTGTGGCAGGGTCTATTTTGCCTTTGCCCTTGCCGAGTGCTTTGCTGGCTATTTCAGCCAATTCAAAAGTTGTTTTTATTCTTTTTTCCCTGCGTTTTTGAATTATTCTTTTGGCTATTAATGATGCGCGTCTCTCTTCTCCGAAGTTTTTCAAAATTTCAACAAGTTCCTCATAATTGGCTTCGTTTACCAATCGTTCGCAAGTCAGTAAAGATGATATGTCAAATCTCATATCCAACGGGCCGTTGTTTTTAAAAGAAAAGCCCCTTGAAGAATTTTCGAGTTGAAAAGAAGATATTCCGAAGTCAAACAAAATGCCGTTTGCTTTTTTAATTTTCAATGTTTCAAGGCAAAAAGAGAGGTTTAAAAAATCATCATTGAACAACGCAAAATTTCTGCTTATTTTAGCAAGTCTTTTTTCGGCTACATCTAATAATTCGCCGTCCTTATCCAACCCAACAAGAAAACCTTTTTTTCCAATGTTTTTAAGAATCTGTTCGGAATGTCCGCCTTCGCCCACCGTGCAATCTATGTAAATTCCGCCCTCCTTTAAATTCAAATATTGTAAAACTTCTTTAAGAAGGACAGGGATATGAACTATTCTCTCGGTTCTCGGTTTTTCCTTTTCGGTCTTTATTAATAATTTGTTCATTTTCAAAATAACCTAAACCTACAACCGAACAGCCATAATTTAAATTCGGAATTCGTCCAACTTATCGGCGATGTCCTCGACTTTATTTTCCGCATTTTTAGAATAATTTTCCCATCTTTGCTTCGCCCATATTTCTATTCTGCTGGAAACTCCGATAATCACTACTTCTTTAACGATTCGAGCATATTCCTTCAGTGAAGGGGGAAAGGGAATTCTCCCTTGAGAATCCACAACGGATAAGGAAGCGCCAGAAAATAGGTGGCGTGTAAATGCGCGAGCATCCCGGGCAGTAATAGGTAAGGATTTGGCTTTGTCTTCTAACTTTTCCCATTCGTCTTGAGGGAAAAGGAAAAGGCAGCCATCCAACCCTCTTGATAGAACAAGCTTTTCCCCTTTTTTAAAAGCTTTTCTAAGTTTGGCAGGAATAAAAAGACGATTCTTCTCGTCAAGAGTATGCCAGTATTCCCCATAAAGTCTTTTAGCATTATTACCCACTTTTCCCCACTCCACACCACAATTATAGAATATCTCTTTAATCTGTCAAGTGTAAACATTTTTTATTACCTTAGGTAAAAAGGATTTTGGAAGTGATTAACACAATATACAGATACAAAATAGGTTAAGAACTCAACAGAATGGGGAAATTATTTTCTCCGCTTAAAATCGGCAGGAATATTCCTCGGGATGAGGGACAACTAACACATAGGGTTTGCCAGACACAGTGTTTTTTTGGACTAAAACCGGTGTTCTGTATACTTGTTCTAAGTTTTGGTAGGTTAATACTTCTTCGGGTTTGCCTACAGAATAAGTCCTGCCTTCCTTTAAAAGCAGTAACTTGTTGCAATATTCGCTCGCAAGATTAAGGTCGTGAAAAATAGAAATAATTGTCAACATTTTTTCTTTGTTCAAATTGCTCAATAAATCTAAAATTTTAATTTGATGCCCTATATCCAAATGGGAGGTGGGCTCGTCTAATAAGAGAAGCTGCGGTTCTTGAACCAAAGCGCGCGCTATCGCAACGCGTTGAATCTCCCCTCCGCTAAGGCTGTTGACCGTTCTATCTTTCAGTTCCAATATTTCTGTCAACTCCATCGCGTTTGTAACCATTTCTATGTCTTTTTTGTCCTCAACAAACTGAAAAGCGCCCTTATGCGGAATCCTACCAAGGAAAATGAATTCTTCGACACTTATATCGAATTCCATATTAAAGCTTTGCGGAACGACGGCTATCTTTCTGGCAATTTCCTTCAAGCTCATTTTGTCGATATTCGTCCCATCGAGAACAATTTCTCCTTTTCGAATCGGTAAAAGTTTTGTAATCGCTCTGATAAACGTGGTTTTTCCGGAACCGTTAGGGCCTACAATTCCCAAAAATTCTTTTTCATTTAGTCGGAAATTTATATCCTCAAGAGCAAATCCCGAAGCATATCCGCAAGTAAGATTTTTTACTTCTAACATTTTTCTCTACCCGAAAATCAGTCTTTTTTTAAGGACTGCGTAGATAAACAACGTTCCTCCCAATATTCCCGTGATTACTCCCACGGGCAATTCCAAAGGAGCAATCACAACTCTTGCCAAAGTGTCTGAAAATACAAGAAAAGCGCCGCCCAAAAGAAAAGCCGAAATATTGAGAATACGATAATCGTTGCCTATAAATATACGTGCAAGATGCGGAACTAAAAGCCCCACAAACCCGATTATTCCGGCAACGGAAACGCTAAATCCTGTAAGAACAGCGGCTATTATAAAAAGCGCTCTTTTTGTTTTTTCTACATTCACTCCCAAATGGATCGCCTCTTCTTCCCCCAGGAGCAAAGCATTCAGGTCGAAACAGAAAAAATAAGAAGCAACCAACCCTGCAACAGATATAAGAGTTGTCATCCATATTAAACTTGTGTTCGGTTGTTCCAAAGAACCCATCATCCAGAATATAATGCCGTGCAAATCTTCCGTTTTGGAAATAGCCATCAAAAGCATAAGGAGCGAAGAACAAACAAAACTTATCATCACCCCGCACAAAAGAAGTTCATGCATTTTAAGTATCCTTTTATTGATGCTCAAAAAATACAACAGGATAATCACAATGCCGGCACCCAAAAAACCCGATATCGGCATTGATATCACTCCGAAAACCCTTGCTATCCCGAAAACTATATTCAAAGTCACTCCCAAGATAGCTCCGCCGGAAATTCCGAGAGTATAGGGTTCAACCAAGGGATTTCTGAAAATTCCCTGCAAGATTACACCTGCCAAAGATAATGCCCCCCCGACAGCAAACCCAAGAATTATTCTTGGCAGTCTTATATCAAAAAGAATACTGAATTCAGGTGAATCTGTTTTTGAAACAGCTGATAGTATTTCCTTAAAATAAAATCCTCCAGACCCGATGCATAACGAAAGAGAAGCGATAATTAAAACAAGGAATAGAAGTATACAAATCCAAACTGCCCAATTCATCAATTTGTTCTCTTTTTGTCTAAACATAAGATTTATTCCGTTTCGCTGTGAAGAATTACCGACAATTCTTTCAATGTTTCAACAAAACTTAATGGAGTCGGGCTGCAGATGCCATAGGAATCAATTATGTGTATTCTCTTTTCTATAACAGCCTTGATGTTTTCCAGTTTCAGCCAATTTGCCTTTTCCTCTTCCGCCGGTATGCCCATGTCAATAATAATTATTACATCGGGATTTTGTCGCACAATATATTCCCTGCTGACAAGACCGGTTTCTCCTTCAGGCCCTGCATTTATCCCTCCCGCCATTTCGATAAAATCGTTTATCAAAGAATCCTTCGTAGCTACCCAAAGCGGATTTGCCCCTATTTGGACAATAATTTTTTTCCTCGGCAAATTTTCGCTTCTAAGAGAAATCCCGAGAACTTTTTCTTTAACATCCGAAACGATTTCACCGGCGATTTTTTCCTTGCCCACAATCCGCGCCAATCTCAAAAATTGTTTGCACAGCTGCTTAAAACTTTTGACCTCGTCGAATATTTCGACTTTTACGTTCAAATTTTCCAGTTTCTGTATTGTTCTGATGTTGGTCAATCTGGTGGCAAGAACAACATCGGGTTTAAGCAGCAATATTTTTTCAATATTTGCGTCCGTGACTGTTCCGATTATCTCTTTTCCCTTGATTTCGCAGTACGTTGTAACCCCGACGATATCATCTTCTGCTTTCAAAATAGAAAGTTGTCTGGTAATCGCAGGGCCGAGAGAAATTATTTTTTGAGGGGTGGAATCTTGAGCAAAGAGAGCAAAACTAATAATCAGACAAATTCCAAAACACAGGTATATTGGGAATTTGGAATGGGGGGGCCTTCTATTGTTAATCATTCTTATCAGGTTGTGATAATTTACCGTTTCTATATGCTTTAATATATTCCATGCAATATTCATCAAAACCTGCAACTGCTCGCGCAGAAAACAAAGTGTTCATCATCCCTGGCGTTGTAGGGTCGATAATTACTCCGTCACAGCCGGCTTCGATTAACATTGCAAAGAAAACTCTATTTAAATTATTTCTTTGAGGCAAGCCAAACGATATATTGGAAAGCCCGAAACATAGATGAGCAGAAGGGAATTCTTTTTTTATTGTCCTTACGGTCTGTAAAACAAAACGCGTCTGCTCGGGTTCTGCGGATATAGGTCGTACCAGCGTGTCTATATATATCTTGTTTTGGGGGATACCTTCCGATTCCAGAAGTTTTATCATTCTTCTGGCAATATCCATTCTTCCTTCATAATCGGAAGGCATGCCTTTGTCATCCATAGTAAGAACTGTTACGGATGCAGAATATTTTTTGACCATAGGCAAGATATCTTCAATTTGATGTTTTTCGGCAGTAATAGAATTGACTATGGTTCCTTCTCTGTTACAAATTTTGAGTCCCTCTTCAATTACCTTCCCGCTGGCAGAATCAAAAACCAAAGGCAGATTTGTGGCTTTAGACACAACATTGGTAAGCCAGATCATGTCTTCGATTTCTTTTTTCGGGTCGCCTCCGGCGTTGACGTCAATATGAGTGGCTCCGGCCTTTTCTTGTTTGTTCACTTCCGAAACGATAAATTCTTCGTTTCGTTTCCAAACTTCTTCCCTTATCCTTTTTCTGGTCATGTTAATTCTTTCTGCAATTACCGTAAACATCTTTTATGTCCTCCTGATTTATCTTGTTTTCTTTAGATACTGGTCTACCTTTTCTCTGATTTTTTTTATGTGTTCGGGCGTAGTCCCGCAACAACCCCCAATAATGTTTGCTCCTGCTTCTATCAGGTTAAAAATAAAAGGAGTTATTTCTTCGGGAGTTTGCGGATAAATGGTTTTTTTATTCTTGAGCAGCGGAAGACCTGCATTAGGTTTTATCCACAGCGGTAAAGACGTAAATTTTCTCATTGTCCTTGCAATGTCTATCATATCTTCTATGGTAATAGAACCACAGTTTGCGCCTATTAAGTCCGGTTTTTTCCCTGCGATGTCTTTGACAACCTGTTCGGGAGATAGACCCATCATTGTGGCAAAACCCTTGTGCCCTTTATTGAAACTAAAGGTTACGCCAACAGGCAACGACGAATTTTTTTTAACCGCCTCCAGAGCGCATAAAGCTTCTTTTGTGTCGCTCATCGTTTCTATCATTACACCGTCGACTCCACCTTTTAAAAACCCTTTCACTTGTTCAGTAAACACTTCCATAAAATCTTTCTCATCTAAATCCCCTATCGGTTTTAAAAATTCACCAGTCGGGCCTATAGAAGCAAAAACCAAACAATCTCCTGCAACTGTTTTTGAGAGCTCGACTCCTATCCTATTTATTTCCACTACTTCCCCGGTAAAACCCGTTCTTTTTAATTTAAGTCTGTTCGCTCCGAAAGTATTGGTCAAAATAATATCTGCTCCCGCTTCTTTATATCCTTGAGCAATTTGTTTAACAATAGAAGGCTTTTCCAAATTCCAAACTTCGGGAAAGTCTCCGACTGCAAGCCCTTTTTTTATTAGTTCAGTTCCCCATGCGCCGTCGGCAACGAGAACTTTTTTACCTTTCAAGAGTTTTTGAAATTTGCTCATAAAGTTTATTTTACAATCTTAAATACTTTTTAACAACATACACATTCACAACACAAATCTCAAACGTTATCGCAAATCGTATAAACTGTCATCTTCGGACAAATCTCCCAAAGAAGAGTCAGGAGTAGTTACATTATACATTTCGCTTCTTGCTTCTACATGTCCGTCGCAAAAAGCCGCGTTCGCAAAAGTGCTGTGCCTAAAATGAACATTTGGCCCATAATAATAGTTAGGGTCACCTGGAGCGCGAAGATAATTGTTCCCAATGGCCCCAGAAGAACCCGCCCATATAGCGCTATCAGCCAAAAGAACCGTTCCTGAAGGGTTTCTTACTTGTGTCGTTTTTATAGGGGGATCTGTTTGTCCATTCCATACCGAATACCCTCCCCCGATATACGTGGCATTATAAGCATATCCTGTAAAGGACCTGCCGCTTGATGGCAAAGACATTCTTGAAGGACATTCGAATATCTTTTCTTCCTGTAAGGTCTCTCCAACAATTCCCAACTGACAACTTGCCACATCCCAAGTAACTGGATCATACTCAATTGCAAAATCCCATCCAATCTCTGATATAAAATTAGGATAATAATATGTTGGAGGATAATAACCATATTCATATTGAGAATATAGTTCAAGAGACATGACTAATTGTCTTAAATTGTTCTTGCATACGGCTGTTCTTGCTTTTTCCTTTGCCTGATGCAAAGCGGGGAGAAGAATCGCAGAAATTATTCCGATAATAGCCACAACAACTAAAAGCTCAATGAGAGTAAACCCCGTTAGAGATAAGAAATGTCTTTTGACATTTCTGTAACTAATCGCAAAAGTCTTTGTTTTCTTATCAGTTTTTACAATGCTTTTAGGAGTAAAATTCTCTCTTGGTTTAATCTCTAACGGGGTAAACCCATTTCTGGTTGCGGACTTGTCCCCATATTCTGATTTCGAAGAAATCAATGGGGATTTCTGGTTGCGGACTTGTCCCCATATTCTGATTTCGAAGAAATCAATGGGGATTGAGGATTTACCATTATTAAAAGCCTTGAGATTCATCATAACCTCCCCGTTTATAATTTGTTTCGCAAAGGACAAACTTCGCTTGAGGAGGTTTTATGCAACAAAAAACACACCTTCTTTTCCGCGAAGAAGTCTGCGATTTTTTCCTTTCGGCAAGTATCCTGGCTTGAGGGTTCATTCTACTTGCTCTAACCTTCCCCTCCAACATTATATTGAAGAGTGGTTTACTTTAAGAGCTTTCGTCACCTCTTACAGTAGCGGGACTGCCACCGATTTTCACGGTGTTCCTCACTCCGAAAGAAATTCTATATTTAATTTTTAAGCAATTATAACAGGAAAGTTTTAATTATCAAATAAATTTAAAACTGATTAAGAAACTGCATATGATTTTGATAGAAAAGACGTATATCACCAACACCATATTTCAGCATTGCTATTCTCTCAACACCCATACCAAATGCAAACCCCGTATATTTTTTAGGGTCGTAATTCACGTATTTGAATACGTTCGGATGGACCATGCCCGCGCCCAAAACTTCCAGCCAGCCACTTCTGCCGCAAGTAGGGCAACCTTTCCCGCCGCAGATAATACAGGAAATAGAAACTTCAGCCGAGGGTTCAGTAAACGGGAAAAATGAAGGGACAAACCGCATCTTTACATCTTTGCCAAACATTTGATGGACGAATTCCGACAAAACACCTTTCAAATCCGTAAAATGGATATCCGTATCAACAGCTAAACCTTCCACCTGATAAAACATAGGCGAATGTGAAGCGTCGGGGTTATCTCTTCTATAGCATACACCCGGAGAAATTATCCTAACCGGAGGTTTTGTCTTTTCCATTACTCTTATCTGCACAGGCGAAGTCTGGGTTCTAAGTAAATATTTTCCGCCGTCAATCTGAAAAGAATCCTGTTCGTCTCTTGCAGGATGGTCTTTTGGAAAATTAAGCGCTTCAAAATTATAATAATCGGTCTCTATTTCGGGACCGGTAGCTACTTGAAATCCTAACGGTGAAAAAATATCTACTATTTCCTGAATGGTCTTGGTTATAGGATGTTCTTTGCCAAGCGACAATGGAAAACCGGGCAAGGTATAGTCAACAGAGGCTTCCGAATCGCTTTTTTGATTAAGATTACCTTTTACTTGCTCCAAACGCTCTTCTATTTCTTTTCGCAGAGCATTTGCTTTTTGGCCAACTAAAATGCGTTCTTCCTGAAGAAGCGCCCCCAAAGAACGAAGAACAGAAGTCAGCCCGCTTTTTCTTCCCAAAAATTTAATTCTTAACTCTTCTAAAGCTTTACTGTCTTTTATAGTTTCAATCGAATCTAAGAATTCTTTCTTAATTTTTTCAAGTTCGTTTAGCATTTTTGAAAGTATATCATTACGACCATTTTAGATGCTAGGACAAGCAAACAGACTACCGCTTTATTGTTAGCGGTATTTATGAAAAGCTAAAGCCTATTTTCTAATCTCTTCTATGCGTCGGCAAGGATGTTGGGAAATACTGTTCTATAACATCTATTGCCTGCATATCCGTAATCTTGTATTCGTGAGGAGGATACTGGATTGTGATGTCAGCCATATCCCAAAGAACATACGGATAAAGAGACACCTTGTAAAGCTCGTTTTCTCTAAATGCCAATTTTATTATTTTAGGGTAAAATTCAATCCATCCGCCGTATTCGGGAGGATTTTGCTTAAGCCACTCTTGATAAGCAAGCAATTCTTTACCTGTCAAAGTCATTTCGGCAACAGGCAAATAATAATTATCTGCCGTCAAATCGGCTATTCGCTTCAGACCCGCAGAGGGCAGCAAATCATCAGGATTTTCCGGTATATATACCAAAGAGACATCGCTACCGGTAGCTCTTCGGAGAACCTTTGCCATTTCTTTTGCCATTTGTTTATTTGTCCTTATATGAGGCGAACAAAATCGGGATTTTTCATAACCGGGTTCCCACTGCCAGTGGCTGTCAAAAAATCTTGAAGCAACAACTTCTTCGTTTTTTAAACTCGCTACAACCATGTCCGGGACAACATCCGATAAAACCATCCTTTGCAGGACTTTTGATTCAGGCTGGTAGAATTCCGGATTATTGCAGGCAACCCAGAAAATAAGCCGCTTGGGCGCTTTGGGATTATAGAAAGACAATCCGATAGCTGCATTTCTAATCCCCCAATCAATACCGTCGGAACATTTAATGCTGTTTTGCTTCAACTGCACAGGCAATTTATCTGCAATTTCCGCAACGATACTATTCTGTTCCGCAGTTCCAATGAGCACAAGGTTGTATTTTTTCATATCCTCTTCAGTAATTTCATAATCCGGTTTTCCGAGCAAGGTACTGTAAAGCATCCTGTTATGAGGGATACCGTCAATGCCTTCGCCTTCTCCGGGCTCCTGCGCATCGCTATCATGCCAGTTGGGATTGGGATTTTTTCTTGCTGCCTGAGCCGCATCATATATCCGTTTGTTAGTATCAGTGTCTGACTGCGTGCCCCAAACAATTAGTAACGGCTCTCCTTGATAAAGCAAATGAACACCACCCGGATAATGTAAACGATACGGTTTGATCTCACCCAAATCATCCGAAATGACCCAATCGTTGTCCTGCAACCTGGCATAAAGCGTTTCGGATAAAGGCGCATTATAAGTTATCGGGGCATGGGCGTTAACTACTACTTTCAGATTCTCTTTCGCATTTATAGGGGACCGGCTCACATCAACTTTTAAAGTATTTATATTTTCGAGATTAAGATAGAGCATATTCGCTTCATCAACTCTTGCGTCCATTACGGCAGGGCGCGGCTTATGTCCCCATTCGACTACTTCAAGCCAATATGCCCGTCGTGCAAGCCCGTCTATTGCAGTATAGTGAATACGTCGGACATCTCTCATATTAGGTAGAATTTGACTGAACGCAAATTCATAAGCGCGAGCATTTCCTTCATGATAATTCCATGCCGCGTGCCCTAATCCGGACGTCTCGTCCATGACTGCTTTTCCGCCGAATCGGATGAGGTTTTGAACAGGAATACGGTCCTGCAATATAGGAACTGTATCGTCATCTATGCTGTGGGTCGCATATACGGGCACGTTTAAAAGATTTTTAATCGGAAGCACCGTTCCCGCTCCGCACTGGGGGCGAGCAGAAGCAAAAATATGAGGATGGCGCGCACAAAGATAATATGTGCCCCAACCGCCCATACTTGTGCCTACAAGATGAATTCTTTGCGGGTCAATATTCCAGTATTTTTTTATATATTCAACAGCATCCAAAACATCCACTTCGGAGAGGTCGAAAAAACCTCCTCCTCTGGCTCGTCCTAACACTTCAAGATGAAATGTTCCGGGTCTGCTTTGAACACCACCCGAATATTCCAAATGATTTCCACCATGGCCATGCAAATTTACCTCTAAAGCAAAAGATTTATCGGGAGTATAATCCGTTGGAATAGCCAACTTAAACGGTTGGCCGGAATCATCGACTTTTGAAAGATACGCCCACTCAATAACCGCGTTAAGTTTACTTATTAAATCAGGGTCTTCTTTTATTTTTGTCATCCATTTATCCAGACGGTAAGCCGCATCCGTTGTACCCTCCGTATTTTCAAAAAACCTTTCTTTTGCATCCTCAAGAAGATATTGAAGATATCTTAACCATCCGTGATAAGCGGCTTTTGCATCAGAAGCAGTCATCTCTTGATTTGCCTTGATGAGAGAAGCAATATTTTCATCCAAATCACCCGCGCAAAAAGTCTTCTCGACCGACACGGTCTTTTCGTGCGCATCCGTCACATCAGCGCTGGCGCGATAGAAACCATTTTCAAGATTTATTAGAGTGTCTTTGGCAAGGTTAAGCGACAATGTAAATACGTTGTTATCAAGGACATCCTGGACCTTAACTTCGGCTTTTAGTCCTTTTTGGTTGTCGGTAAGAGGCCCGATATTCACGCTTAACCTGCTTGTTTTTTCTGCCGATGATGTTTTAATCTGAATACTCGGCTCAAGTAACAAATCATCCAGATAAAAATCAGTGGTTGAAAAAGAAGGGCGGAACAAGAGGCCAAATGCAGAGATTTCGTTTTCTTCCGGCACCGTAAATTTATAAGAAAAATGCGACCAGGAAGTATTATTCTCGTCGGAACTGCCGAGAAAGATTTGTTTATCTTCAGCGTTTTTGTTTAATACAAGATAAACCGCCAATTTATCCCAGCCGGTTTCTTCTCCGGTCCTCGTTTGTCCGGATACCGTATAAACATATCCGGGGGCAACTTGAGCGGTAATATCCTGAAATACACCGTCATCGTTTTTAGTTCTTTCGGTGATTTTCAGGCTGTAGGTACCATTAAAAACCGGCGTGTCGCTTCTGGAAATTTCTCCGCCTCTTGCAGCCCATACCGACAAATCATCCGATTCAAAATCGGGATTGGTAAGAAGATTTTTTGTTCCGGCGCAGTAGCTTGCAGAAACGGATAGCAATAAAATAGCGAAAATAAATAACAAGTTTAGTTTTTTCATAAATTCTCCTTTTATTCAATTG
Source organism: uncultured bacterium (assembly GCA_964573245.1). Lineage (GTDB taxonomy): Bacteria > CAIJMQ01 > CAIJMQ01 > CAIJMQ01 > CAIJMQ01 > CAZNJA01. Next base: position 18,840 of record CAZNJA010000004.1, on the reverse strand, counting down.
TTCAAAGTATAGCATCTGAAAGCAAAAAGAAACAATAAGCTATATGCTATATATAGAAATATGGCAGAAGGATTTTTTAAAAACATGGATAATTTTAAAATGGACTTAAAGAAATCAGAGAAGTTTTAAAAAAGAAACAATAAAAGTGATTTTTAACTTGCAGTTTTGCTTTTATATTTTGACTTCCTAACCTCTTAACTCGCCTTAACAGGTTTTACTTCAATATGTTTCTTAGCAACTTCAACCAATGCGGAAAATGAAGCGGGGTCGTTGACTGTCATATCTGCTAACATTTTCCTGTTTATCTCAATTTTAGCTTTGGCTAAGCCATCAATTAACTGTGAATAGGTCATGTCCTGACTTCGGCAGGCGGCATTTATTCTCTGTATCCATAAACTGCGGAAATTTCTCTTTCTTGTTCTTCGGTCTCTATAAGCATAGACAAGCCCCTTACGAACAGCGTCTTTTGCTGTGGTATAAAGCTTACTTCTTCCGGCAACATATCCCTTTGCCTGGCCTAATACTCTTCTTCTTTTTTTCTTTTTTATAGTTCCTCTTTTTACTCTGGGCATTGTCTTACTCCCTTTAAATCAAAAATTACCCCGAGAAATTTTAAGAATTTCTGGGACTAAGTCCTCTGGAATCTTGGAAAGATTCCAGAGGGAATATCAAAAGTCAAATATACATATTAAAATGTAAAAATTTTTAAAAGACTTTGAATTTTGATTTTTTAATTATTATTTGTACGGCAGCATCCCTTTTGTTCTATTATAGTCTGCTGAATCAACAGTGTCTTTTTGAGTTAATCTTCTTTTTTGTGTTACACCTTTTTTACCCAAAAAGTGCCGTTTTCCGGCTTTATTTCTTTTTATTTTTCCGGTGGCAGAATAATGAAATCTTTTAGCCGCCGATTTTTTTGTTTTCCGTTTTGGCATTTTTCTCTTTCCTAATTTCTATAGGCGCAAGAACCATCATGAGCGCTTTGCCCAACATATAAGAAGGTTTTACAACTTTACCTATATTTTCCATTTCTTTCTCTACTTTCGTAATAATCTGATTGCCTCTCTCCTTACGGGACATCTCTCCCCTCCTAAACCGTACTATAACTTTGGTTTTATGACCATCTTCAAGGAATTCTCTAATGTGTTTTACTTTTACTTTGAAATCATGCTCGCCGATAGAAGGTCTAAAAACCATTTCCTTCATCTGCTGTATTCTCTGTTGTTTCTTCTGGCTTTTTTCTCTTTTTTGTTGTTCGTATTTATATTTCCCGAAATCTATTATTCTGCATACCGGGGGCTTAGTTTCGGGAGCTACTTCTACAAGATCCAACTCCAGTTCTCTGGCGATATATAAAGCGCGATTTAACGGCATAACGCCTATCTGCTTGCTGTCGGGTCCTACTACTCTAACCGTTTCCGCCCTAATCCACCTATTTATTCGAACTCTTTGTGTTTTTGCTTGCAAGGTTATATTTTAACTTATTTTCTCAGGTCTAAATTTTTAAGCGTTTCCAGATAGCGCGACTCGGATTCTTTTTTTAAGTAATTTAGCAAAGCCCTTCTTTTTCCGACCATTTGCAACAGCCCTCTTTTGGATGTGCGGTCATGTTTAAACTTCGCAAGATGTTGCGAAAGCGTATTTATTCTTTGTGTAAGAATTGCTATCTGCACTTCCGGCGAACCCGTATTTTTAGGGTCTTTCCCGAATTTTTCTATTATTTTAGCTTTGTCTTCCTTAGTAAAAGGCATAATTACAAACTCCTTAACCTTAAATTTTTAAATTATGGGAGTAAAGTATATCACAATTTGCTTGTTTTCTCCAAAATTAATTTCACTTCCTTTTTTGGGTGTTCGCTTTCCATTATGCTGCGACCCATAACTAAATAATCCGCTCCGGCTTTTATGGCGTTTTCAGCGGTAATTACGCGACTTTGGTCGTCTGAAGATATTTTCCCCATTCTTACTCCCGGGACAACGACCAAAAAATCTTTTTTCGTGTTATTTCTTATTAAATTCACCTCTTCCCCGGAACAAACTATTCCGTCTAAGCCACACTCTTCGCTGAGTTTGGCAAGTTTTAAAACCTGGTCCTTAATCGTCAATGAGAAACCCGTTTCTTTCAATTTCTCTTTGTCTAAGCTTGTAAGAACGGTGACCCCCAAAAGCAATGGTTTTCTGCCCCCTGTTTCTTTATGTAAGGTTTGGACCTTTTTTACGGTTTGCTCAAGCATCGCTCTTCCGCCCAAAGAGTGCACAGTCAGCATATAGATTTTTTCTTTGAACGCCACTTCCACAGCGCTGGATATAACACTGGGAATATCATGAAATTTCAAATCCAGGAAAACTTCACCGCCTTTATCTTGAATCATGTGGACAATATTTATTCCTTCTCTTAGAAAAAGCTGATGCCCGATTTTGAAAATTCGGACACATTCAATCAGTTCGTCTACCAATTTTTCGGCTTCTTCTTTTGTAAAAACGTCCAAAGCTACTATTATCGGCTTATCTTTTCTCATTTTTTTGGAAATAACGGTTTTTCTTTTTTCACTTTCTTATGAGGCAGGACTGATTTCAGATTTCCTGCGCTCAAAGAAACAGACGAAACTTCAAGTCCCAATTGCCTTATTATTGCTTCACTTGTATTTGGCATAAAAGGATACATTAATACAGCGATTATTAAAAGTCTGTCCGCTAGATAATAAAGAAGTGTGTTCAAGGAAGCAGTATTCTTTTCTTTTGCTAAATTCCAGGGGGCGTATTCTTCTATGATTTTATTACTATCCCGAACCAAATTCATTATATTGAACAACGCCTTGGAAAAACCGGCAGTTTCGATTTCTCTATTGCGAATATCTAATTGTTCAGACAAATCCAATCTTATCGATTCCGCATTGATTTTCTCTGCTCTATCGCTTACAGAAGGAATCTCACCTTCACAATATTTTTCTATCATTGTCAATATACGTAAAATCAGATTGCCTAAATCGTTTGCAAGGTCTTTGTTGTAACGTTCTTTTAGGCGTGAAACAGAGAAATCTCCGTCATGGTCAAATGGAAATTCGGTTAGGAGAAAATATCTGATCGTGTCTGCGCCGTATTCTTTTGCCAACGGCAAAGGGTCTATCATATTGCCCAAGGACTTGCTCATCTTTTGCCCTTCTACCGTAAAAAATCCATGAATAAAAAGTTTTTTGGGTAATTTTTCTCCAGCCGCCAAAAGCATCGCGGGCCAAATAACGCAGTGGAACCAACTTATGTCTTTTGCCATTAAATGCACATCCGCAGGCCACCATTTAGCGAACTGTTCTTTGTTGTTGCCATAACCAATCGCCGATATATAGTTTATTAAAGCATCTATCCAAACATAAATTGTTTGCGAATTATCAAACGGAAGATTTATCCCCCACTGAACGGTTTCTCTGGAAATGCTAATATCGTCTACTCCCAATTGAAGTTTGCTTAAGACTTCGGTTTTCAACGCATTTGGCAGTATTTTCAATTCGTCGTTCGTTATCAGTTCTATGAGTTTTTGTGTGTAGTCGCTTAACTTAAAAAAATAATTGTCTTCTTCTATCAATTCCGGCTCGGTTAAATGTAGAGGACATTTGCCATCTTCCATATCGTTTTTCTGCAGGAATTTTTCGCATCCTCTGCAGTAAAACCCTTTATATTTGCCTTTATAAATTACGCCTTTCTCATACAATTTGCCCAAAAATTTCTTTACCGCATCTTCGTGAATATTATCGGTAGTCCGCACGAAATAATCGTAAGAAATATTTAGATTATTCCACGCGTTTTTGTATTTTCCGGAAATTTCGTCGCAAAACTCCTTAGGGGTTTTCCCTGCTTCTTGAGCCGCCTTTGCAATTTTATCTCCATGTTCATCCGTGCCTGTCAGGGAAAAAACGTCTTTTCTCATCTGGCGCGATGAACGGGCTAAAACATCGGCGGCAACAGTAGTATAAGTATGTCCTACATGCGGGGAACTGTTTACATAATAGATAGGAGTAGTAACGTAAAATTTTTCTTGTGTATTATTTGGTTTCATAAGTCACAGAAATCAATAGTTGGTCCACAATCTCAGCCGTTAAACTTTCTCTTTCTCCAGACGGAATCAACCTTACGGAACTGGAAATATTTTTAATTTCTACTTTTTCTTTTTCAATCCAATCATTTATGGATTTTTCAAGTTCAGAAAGGCCATCCGTCGTAGCCGAACCCATAAAAAGTTTTACTTTTTGCATAAGACCCTCCCTTTGTTATAAAAGATTTTTTTGTCTTGATTGTTTTTTGCAAGCAATCCCCAAACATTCGTAACATAACGGCGTAGCTTCCCTTCCCTGTGTGGTTCTTTTTATAAGCCCTTGTTGAATAAGATATGCTTCGCATACCTCTTGGAGAGTATCTTCTTCTTCACCTAAAGCTATTGCTAACGTCTTTATCCCTACAGGCCCGCCATTAAATTTTTCTACCAATGCTTTAAGCAAAAGTTTATCCATCTCATCAAGCCCGTATTCATCTATACCTAAAAGTTCTAACGCTCTTACAGTAATATCTTTGTCAATAAAACCATTAGCTTTTACTTGAGCATAATCCCTGACCCTTCTAAGAAGTCTATTTGCTATTCTCGGGGTTCCTCGACTTCTTTTTGCTAATTCATGCGCACCTTCTTCGTCTATCTTAATAGCAAGAATTCTCGCAGACCGTTTTATTATTTGTGTCAAATCTTCTGCTTTATAAAACCCAATTCGTATTATCATGCCAAATCTTGCTCTTAAAGGAGAAGTAATCAGTCCGGTGCGGGTTGTTGCTCCTATTAAAGTATAACGCGGAAGTTCGAGTTTTATTGCGCGAGCAGATGGCCCCTTGCCGACCATTATATCCAATTTATAATCTTCCATAGCGGAGTAGAGAACTTCCTCTACCGTATGCGGCAAACGATGTATCTCGTCTACGAAAAGGACCTCTCTTTCCTTTAAACGCGACAAAATCGCCGACAAGTCCACGGGTCTTTCTATCACGGGTCCCGAAGTGGAGTTAAGATTAACCCCTAAATCTCTTGATACGATATTGGCAAGAGTGGTTTTCCCTAAGCCCGGAGGGCCATGAAAAAGAATATGGTCAAGAGCCTCTCCCCTTTCCTTTGCCGCTTTTATAAAGATAGACAATTGCTCTTTTATTTTTCCCTGTCCTGCAAAGTCCTGCCAGGATATAGGACGCAATTCATTGTCCAATTCTTTATCTTCAAGTGTAGGTTTTGGATTTATAACTCTTTCTTTTGCCATTTTTGTAAATTGATTCCAACGATTTTAAAATAGATTTCAGAGACTAAAATTTCCGTTAAGTATAATCGCTGTAATTGGTTAGTAATCCCTGCAATCATCCTTTTTATAATTGTTTTAAAGAGTATTTAATAAGTTCTTCCAAAGATGGCTTTTTATCCTTGATTGTCATATATGAAGTCTTTATAGCCAAAAGCGCTTCTTTCTTACTGCAACCAAGGGATATAAGTGCACGCACCGCTTCTTCCATGAGCGATGTCTCTGCTTCGTTTAATTTTCCATCATCATCCAATATTTCCCCGACAGGAGAAATCTTTTCTTTAAGCTCTATAATTATCCTTTGAGCAGTTTTTTTGCCCACGCCTGGCACGCTGTCCAATTTATTGAAATCATCTTTGGTGATTGCCCTTTTTAATTCTTCCGAGGAAAGAGAAGACAAAATGCCAAGCGCTAATTGCGGACCTATCAAAGTAACTGAAATCAGCAGTTTAAAAGTCGTGAGTTCGTCTTCGGTTCTAAATCCGTAAAGACGCATAATGTCTTCTCTTACGTGAAGATGCGTAAAAACGCTTACGTCATCGCCTATATCACCTAATAAGTTATATGTGGAAACGGGAATATTCATCCCATATCCGACCCCTTTTACATCAACCCTTATATAGGTCGGCGATTTATAAGTTAATTTCCCCCGCAGAGAATCAATCATTTTTTAGTTGTCGGTGTTCAATGGTCGGCTTTATACTGACCAGTCGTCACTACCCACTATTTTTTTTTATTCTGCTGCTCCAGTCCGAAGAATTTATACAGCATATAGCCGCGCCTAAAGCATCCGAAATATCAACACGTTCGAATTTTACATCCAAAGACAAAAACCTTTTCACCATTTCCTGCACCTGCTTTTTTTCTGCCATTCCGTATCCTGTAACGGCTTGTTTTATAGATAGAGTTGAATAACCAAAAACCTGAAGCCCTTCTTTAATTCCCGCCAAACTTACCACCCCTACAATTTGTCCGATTTTCAAACCAGCATTTGGATTTCTGGAAATAAAAGGTTCTTCTATCGCAATACTATTTGGTTTGAATCTTTTCATCAACTGAATAACTCTATTATAGATTTTTTCCAGATACAAAGGAAACGATTCAGGGGAAGAGTTCGTAATTATCCCATATTTAATTGCGGTAAGTTTAGACTTGTTGTCTTTAGCGACGATTCCATAACCGCTTACTTTTATTCCTGGATCAAAGCCCAGAACGGAAAAATTCATCTGTTTATTGTTTATTCCCAACAATGCCAATCATCTGACAAGTATTCACAATGTGTATATTGTATGCGATATATTAGCATAACGCAGAACCCACTATCAAAATATTCTCGTTAATGATGATGAATGGTGTTTTGCAATAAGAATTTTTGTATAGTAAAATCGCTTGTCGGAGAATAAAAACAATGAAACCCGTAATACAGATTGCGCTTGATTTTATCGACTTAAAGAGAGCTATAAAGCTTGCTCATGAAGCGGTAAAGGGTGGAGCTGATTGGCTTGAAGCCGGGACGCCTCTGATTAAAAGCGAAGGTTTGAACGCGATAAGAACTTTAAGAAAAGAGTTTACTGACAGCACGATTGTTGCAGATATGAAAATAGCCGACACGGGCAGGACAGAGGTCGAAATTGCGGCTAAAGCAGGCGCAGATATCGTTTGTGTTCTTGGTATTGCCTCCGATAGCACCATAAAGGAATGCATTGAAGCGGGAAGAAATTACGGCGCTAAAATTATGGTTGATTTGCTTGAAATAAAAGATTTGGCAAAGAAAGCCAAGCAGGTAGAAAGTTGGGGCGCGGATTATTTATGCATACACACTCCGGTTGATGCGCAGATGAAAGGAGAGAACCCATTTAAAGATTTGGAAAAAGTAAGCAAGGCGGTGAGTATCCCGATTGCGGTTGCTGGAGGTATTAATTCCGAAACCGCTCCAAAAACGATAAAGGCAGGCGCTTCCATAATAATTGTCGGTGGCGCAATAACGAAATCAGAAGACGCTGAAAAAGCAACCATCCTGATCAAGCAAAGCGTAAAGAATAAAAAACCCATAAAAACTATTTTATATAAGAGAGTGACGGATGAGAAAGTAAGAAATGTTTTGCTTAAAGTTTCCACTTCCAATGTATCAGACGCGCTTCACAGGGGAAATCCTTGTAAAAACATAAGACCTGTGTGGGAAAATATAAAAATGGTTGGTAGAGCATTCACCGTAAGAACTTATCCCGGCGATTGGGCGAAACCGGTCGAAGCAATAGATAAAGCACAAAAAGGAGATGTAATAGTTGTGGACGCTGGCGGTGTTACCCCAGCGGTATGGGGAGAACTTGCCTCATGGAGTGCAAAACAAAAAGGCATCGCTGGTGTGATAATAGACGGAGCAATAAGAGATGTGCCTGAAATCAAGAAACTAAAATTTCCCGCTTTTGCGAAAATAATAACTCCGCAGGCTGGCGAACCGAAAGGATTAGGAGAAATAGGAATCCCAGTAGAAGTAGGTTCGGTAAAAGTTTTTCCGGGAGATTGGATAATCGCGGATGAAGACGGAGCAATGGTAATACCTCAATCAAAAGCTGCCGAAATAGCCAATCGCGCGATGGATGTGCTGGAAAGGGAAAACAGGGTTCGCAAAGAAATAAAGGAAGGGAGTACCCTTTCGCGGGTAACGGAACTGCTTCATTGGGAAAAAACGAGATGATTTGTCTTTAATCTTCTCTGCCGGGCTAATATTTCTCGGCACTAACTAGGTTGACAGCAAAAGAAGCATTGTGATACATTGCGACTATCATTTTGCCCAAAGTTGACAAAATCCTTAAATTGCAATAGTATATGCTCCCTTGTTTGCCCAATCCGGCAAATAGATTAAGTCCAAGAGAAATATAAGGAGTTAAATAACAGTGACCGAAACAAAGAAAAAAATACAAAGTGTCGAGGAGATGTATTTTTCCACTTTAAAACCCATTGCTGTGGGAGAGGTAGTAAAAGGTAAAATAGCTCAAATCAGCAAAGGAGAAGCCTTAATAGATATCGGGTATAAATCCGAAGGTATTATATCCCTTTCCAATTTCGATTCTCCCCAAGATTTAAAAGTCGGAGATGAAATAGAGGTGCTTATTGAATCCAAAGAAAATCAAGACGGAATGGTAGAACTTTCTTTGGAAAAAGCGGATTTCATAAAAAATTGGGGTAAAATCCAAAAGGCTTATAACTCGGGCGAAGTCATCAAAGGCAAAATCACTAAAAAAATCAAGGGTGGTTTTATTGTTAACATAGGCATTCCAGGGTTTTTGCCATCTTCACAGGTAGATATAGAGCCATTAAAAAATCAGGATGATTTAATAGGAAAAGAAAAAGAGTTTAAGATACTAAAAACCAACCAGTGGAGAAAGAATGTAGTTGTTTCGCATAAAGCTTTCTTGGAGGAAAATCGCGACCAGTCAAGAAAACATCTTCTTGAAACCTTAAAGCCGAAAGATATAGTTAAAGGCAAAGTCAAAAATATTACTGATTTTGGTGCGTTTGTAGATTTGGGAGGGCTTGACGGCTTGCTTCATATTACTGATATTTCTTGGGGAAGAATTTCTCATCCCTCGGAAGTTTTGGCAATAGGCGAAGAGGTGGAATTGGTAATATTAGAAATAGACAAAGAGAAAAAAAGAGTTTCATTGGGATTAAAACAAAAAACTGCCGACCCATGGGAATTGGTGGAGAAGAAATTTCCGCTTAATTCGAAAGTCAAAGGAACGGTTGTTAATATAACTAATTACGGGATTTTCCTTGAACTGGAAAAAGGTATAGAAGGGCTTATTCATATATCGGAACTTTCGTGGACAAAACACATCTCGCACCCTTCTCAAATATTAAGCATTGGTGACGTGGTCGAAGCAATCGTAATAAATATAGACAGAGCCAACAATAAAATCGCCTTGTCTATTAAGAGAACGGAAGCTGATCCATGGCTTAAGATAAAAGATAAATACCCAAAAGGGACCAAAATTAAAACAAAGGTGAGAACAATTACCGATTATGGGGTATTCGTCGAGTTGGAAGAAGGCATAGAAGGTTTGATACACATTTCTGATTTATCTTGGGCACCCAGAACAGAACATCCGTCCAAGTTAATCAAAAAAGGCGAAAAAGTAGAAGTGTTGGTTTTAGATGTAGACCCTGCTCAAAGAAAAATATCACTTGGCAGGAAACAGTTACTTCCCAATCCTTGGGATGAAATTGACAAGAAATACAAGGTGGGAATGGAAATGAATGGGAAAGTGACAAAAGTAACTGATTTTGGCGCATTCGTAAAAATCGAAGATGGTATAGAAGGGCTTTTACACATATCTCAAATTAAAAGCGAAACAGCAGATGTCTCTGAGGCAAAAGAGCAGAAAGAATCTATTGAGGAGCAGATTAAGGTGGACGATAAAATAAAAGTGGCGATTACAAGGATTAGCCCTGAAGAAAGGAAAATTGGGCTTAGCATGGTAAAAAAGTTAAAAAGAAAGGCAACTTAATTCCTGATGAGAAATACGAATCTCTCTGCAGGATAGATAAAAAAATTGAAAGCGGAAATTGTCAAAACAAACCTTTACTGTTTACACTGCGAGAAAGAAACCCCACACGTTATAACATACGTAGGAGATTATGTTCATAAAATCGAATGCACCATTTGCAACACACAGATTCGCATAGATAAGGAAAAAATATTAAAATTTTACACTTCCAATATTATCAAGAGACTCTTTACCAAACCGGAAAGACTTACAGATGAACTAAGAAAGGATATATCATCATTTTTAACCTCTTTGCCATTTAGGATTGTGTCAAAACCTTACCGTATGGCAAAAGAGTTGCTTGAAATTATTAAAGAGAAATGATTGTAGTTCTGTTCGTAACCGATAATAAGAAGTAGGTAGGCAGGAATTATAACGGATGAATTAATTTCTTAAGCGGTGTAATCTTTTAAAAAGAGTATTAAAATCATATCTTAAATGAAAGCCAAAAACTTATTATCTCCCATTCTTATAATAGCGCTCTTAGCGTTTATAGCAATTGGCAGTGTGTTATTAATCCAGAATAAAAGGAATCAACTGTATAAGATAAGATACAAACAAGCTCATGCTCTTTTAAAAGACGCAAATTACAAAGAAGCATTGGATATTTTTAAAAATATTTATCCAAGAGCTAAAGGGGAAACGCAGGCGGAAATTCTTTATCAAATTGGCATGTGTTATCAAAAAATTGGCGAAACGAAGAAAGCTGAAAAGTATTGGAACAAAGTTTTGGATTCAAGATATCCATTCTATCATCCTACAATATATTACGATTTAGCTCGACAAAGATTAAAAGAAGAAAGTTTTGAAGAAGCACAATTTTATTATTCCCAAATCATAGAAAAATTTCCTTCTCATGCTTTAGCAGGAAACGCAACATTAGGTCCGGTGGACATATTCATAAGTAAAGAAGAATTTGATAAGGCGAAGCAGCATTGCGAAGAGATAATAAAAAACCCTGATTATTCTTTAAAAATTAAAGAACTGGCGATAGACAAACTTGGTGAAATCAATGTGAGGTTATTATTTTCTACTCTTGCCAGCGCTATAAGCGAGTTTTACGTTGTAAAGCAGGGGGAAAATTTGTTTTTAATAGCAAGGAAACTAAACACGACGATTCCTTTATTAATGCAGGCAAATAATCTACAAAACAATATCATAAAACCTGATCAAAAGCTGAAAGTCACCCCTAATAGATTTTCCATCTTAGTTTATGTTGATGAACAAAATTTATTTTTAAATTACAATGACAAGTTGTTTAAAAGATACAAGATAGCTGTTGGAACCGAACGGACGCCTACTCCGCAAGGGGTATTTGAGATAAGAGAAAAAATTAAAGACCCTACATGGTATCCTTCGACAGGGGGTAGTGTTCCTCCCAATTCAGCCGAAAATCTTTTAGGGGCAAGGTGGATAGGTTTATGGCAAGAAGGCAAGAAGACCAGTTATGGAATTCATGAAGCAGTAGAGCCATCGGATATAGGCACATATGTAAGTAATGGGTGTATTAGAATGCTAAAAAGTGATTTGGAAGAACTTTATGATATCGTTACAATTGGAACACAGGTAATTATGAAAGAGAGTAGCAAATAGCAAGAAAAAATATCTCTACTCTTTACTTTAGATTGAGGGACAAATGCCCACAAAAGATTTGGAATTTGAAAAACCGATTATGGAATTGGAGAAGAGAATACAGGAACTAAAATCTTCTACTTCTGATAAAGACATTGACTTATCGAAAGAAATAAGATTTTTAGAAAAAAAGGTTAATGAGAAAAAAACGGAGATATTCAAAAATATAACTGCTTGGCAAAGAACACAAATAGCAAGACATCCCAAGCGCCCATACACCCTTGACTATGTAAATCTTATGATGGAAGATTTCATGGAATTGCATGGAGACAGAACATTTTTTGACGATCTTGCAATTGTGGGAGGCATTGCTTCTTTAGATGAAAGGACGGTAGTTGTAATCGGGCATCAAAAGGGAAGAGATACAAAAGAGAACTTAAAACGCAATTTTGGGATGGCTAATCCCGAAGGATATAGAAAAGCACTTCGCTTAATGAAGTTTGCTGAAAAATTTTCTTTTCCTGTAATAACTTTTATCGACACCCCAGGCGCGTATCCAGGTATAGGCGCGGAAGAAAGAGGACAAGCGTGCGCCATAGCGACGAATTTGAAAGGAATGGCTTCTTTGGCTGTCCCCATAGTAACTGTTGTAATCGGTGAAGGGGGAAGCGGAGGCGCTTTGGGTATTAGCGTTGGTAATTATATCTATATGCTGGAATATGCTGTATATTATGTATGCAGTCCCGAAGCTTGCAGTTCAATATTGTGGAGAGATGTATCAAAGGCAAGCGTGGCGGCCGAATTGCAGGGTATTACAGGCAATGACCTCTTAAAATTTGGAGTAATTGACGGGATAATTCCTGAAACGCTTGGAGGAAGTCATCGCGGGATAGAAGAAACCGCAAAAAATATAAAAACAACTTTAAAAAAGGCGCTTAATGAACTTTGTTCATGGCCGGTTGAAAAACTTATTAGTCAAAGATACGAAAAATATAGAAAAATAGGGGAATATTCTATAATTTAAGTAAGTAAATGAAAATTCGCGATAATCTTATGGAAAAAAATATTTGGTTCTTTTTGGCAGTTTTTGTTTTTTTGTGCGGTTGCGCTGCTACCGGAGTAAAGCAATCCGAAAGATTCCCGCGCGCTTCTATAGTGAAGGATGAACAAGCAATTGCAACACAGCAGGATGCTTACGAAGATTTCAAAGCTGCTGCTGAACTTATAATTCCTGTGGATATGACGCTTAAATATCCTATTATGGAGGTATTGAATAAAGGCTGGACAAAAGAAAATAAAGAGTTGGAGAAGTTACTTTCTGATAACGGACCCGCATTCAAAGAATTCCAAGAAGGATTGGAGAAAAAACGTTTTACTTTGCCTGCCGTAAATACGATTGAAGAGAGGAGAAAACGTCTTTTTATCATTGGAAGATGGAGTGAACTCGCAAGACTGTTGAATTTAGGAGTGCAGTCTCAAATTTATAAAAATGATTATACGGGAGCTGTGCAGTCTTGTTTTAACATTATAAGGTTTGGGCAGATGGTAGAGGCGGGAGGTAACTCGCTATTAAAAAGAATAGGCATGTCGATAGAATCCAATGGGTACAAGAACTTCAGAAATATGGTCTTCCTTCAGCCGAAACGTATGAATTATCCGCATCTTTTGGAGAATATCCGATTTCTGCAGGAGGGCATAGATGTCAAAGAACACTTCGGACAAATATTGAAAAAGGAATTTTTTGATATTAAGTTCGGTGTTTCCCCGTTATTGTTAGAAGATATGGCTTGGCAGGAGTTTCTGGAAAGCTATTTAGAAAGCGGATATGTAAAAGAAGACGTAGAACAAAGTGTGAGGGTTTGTTATATGGATGCCATTCAATACATCAGTTTGTCTTATAATGAGGGATTAACAAAATGGATATTGGAAAGAGAGCCACAAAATCCTGCAAGACAGGTCTTTTTGCCTATATTGAAAAATATGTATATAGAATGCGGGCGATTGGAAACTGAACGAGATGCTACTTTTATAATTATCGGGTTGGAATATTATTATGATAAAAACAAAGCATATCCTGCAAAATTGTCAGAGCTTGTCCCAGATTATCTTCCCTTATTGCCAAACGACCCTTTTAGCGAAGAACCTTTTGTTTATCAAAGGAGGGGCAAGGGGTGGATAATATACAGCATAGGAAGTGATTTGAAAGATGGGTTTGCACAACAAAACAGCTATTTGTCTCCAGACAGCTCGGGGGATATCATCTTTTTCAAAGAATAATATCTCTCACGCTTTACAATCCCCGCAAAACAAAAAGTTTTTTGCTTATTCGAAGAAAATTTTGGCTTCTTCCAACAGTTCTTTGTCGACAACTCTCATTTTGCCGACGGCTTCTTCCAAGGGGACAGATACCAGTTCTCCTTTTCTTAAAGCCGCCATTCTGCCGAATTCGCCTTTTTTGATCATATCTATTGCTTTAAGTCCCAGCCGAGTAGCAAAATATCTGTCGAATGCCGAAGGGGAGCCGCCTCTTTGCAAATGCCCCAAAACAACCGACCGGGTTTCAATGCCTGTTCGTTTTTCGATTTCTTTTTCCAAAGTTTTTGCTATTCCGCCCAACTTTACGTGCCCGAATGCGTCGGTCCCTTCAGTTTGAGTAAAGAATTTTTCTCCTCCTTTAGGTAGAGCACCTTCGGCAACCACAACTATGCTATAGAGTTTTCCGTTTTCTTTTCTGTTGTTTATTGTTTTGCAGATTTCATCCAAATCAAATGGTTCTTCAGGAATAAGAATTACGTGTGCTCCGCCTGCCATGCCACCTTCCAAAGTAATCCAGCCGGCGTGTCGCCCCATTACTTCAACAACCAAGATTCTATGATGAGATTTTGCAGTTGTATGAAGGGAGTCTATTGCTTCAGATACGCGGTTTATTGCAGTATCGAATCCGAAACAAATATCAGTGGCAGAAAGGTCGTTATCTATGGTTTTGGGAACTCCTACCACTTTGACATTTTTTTTGCTCAATTTATTTGCAACGCCAAGCGTGTCATCCCCGCCTATGACAATTAAAGCGTCAAGACCAAGTTGTGTTATGTTTTCTATCGTTTTCTGTTCCCCGCCTTCTTCTTTATAGGGATTGGTTCTTGAGGTCCCCAGAATGGTTCCGCCTTCGCGATGTATATCTTCCACTGTTTCAGTTGTTATTTTTTCTATTTTTCTCTCGAGAAGCCCGCGCCACCCGTCCTTTATTCCTACTATTTCATATCCCAATTTTTCGCCTTTTACTACAACAGCGCGTATTACTGCGTTTAAGCCCGGTGCATCTCCTCCGCCTGTCAATACACCTATTTTCCCCTTTTCCATTTTGTCCTCCCGATGTTTTGTATTTTATCAAGAATTTTATTTGCCAATTCTATTTTGGAAATAAGCGGTAGTCCTTCTGTTTTGCCGTTTTCGTCGATTAATACTGCTTTGTTCGTATCGCTGCAAAATCCTGAATTTTCAATATTGATATCATTTGCCACGATTAAATCTAACTTTTTGGATTTTAATTTTTCCTTTGCTTTTTTTATTTGGTCTTGCGTTTCTATTGAAAACCCGACCGTTATTTTATTTTTTTTGGATTTGGCGACTTCCACCAATATGTCCGGATTCGGGACAAGTTCAATATGCCATTTGCCTTGCGCTCTTTTTCTTTTTTGTTTTACAGAAGTTTTGGGCTTGAAATCGCCGACTGCAGCAGACATTATCAATATGTCGGTCGAAGCAAAATTTTTGATCACTTCGTCTTTCATTTGACTTGCGGTTACGACATCTATTATCTTGATCCCATTTGGTTTGGAAAGCAGAGTCGGCGCCGAAATCAATTTGACATTCGCTCCTCTTGCCTTCGCTGCTTCAGCCAAAGCGTAACCCATCTTGCCCGAGGAAGCGTTCCCGATAAAACGGATAGGGTCTAAAAATTCACGGGTGCTGCCGGCGGTTATCAAAGCCCTTACACCTTTAAAATCTTCTCTTGTGGATAAAACATTGCTGATATGTTTTATGATGTTTTCTGTCTGCGGGAATCTGCCTTCTCCTATTTTACCGCTTGCTAAAACGCCTTTATCGGGGAAAATTATATGATAATCCTTATTTTTTAATTTGTTTAAATTTTCTCTAAAAATTGCATTTCTATACATGCCGTTATCCATTGCCGGAACGAAAATTATAGGGCCTTGAAAAGAAACAAGCAGAGTAGAGAGTAAATCGTTGGCTATACCACACGCTGTTTTTGATATTATATTGGCTGTAGCAGGAGCGACAAGTATCACATCAGCCCACTCGGAAAGTTTTATATGAACAAGCTCTTCGTGATTTAAATAATTAAGGCTGTTTTTGCCCAGTTTATCGAACATTTTTAGATATACCGGGTTTCCGGAAAGGGTTTGAAAAGTCAAAGGGGTGACGAATTTGGAAGCATTGTCTGTCATAACGACTTTAACTTGCGCGCCTTCTTCCTGCAATTTTCTTAGCAATTGGCACGCTTTATAAACGGCAATACTACCTGTTACGCCGAGTATTAAATTTTTACCTTTGAATATCATTACTTTTAGTTCTTATGAGATAAGGTTTTGGTTGATTTTGTGGGGCTACTTTTCTTTTTTTCTTCTTTCTTTTCGGGAATATTTTGTTTTCTACCGACTGTTATTTTCCCTTGAGCAATTTCTTCCAAGGCTATCTGCATTGGGTCTTCAATTTCTGACTGAATTAGTTTGGGTGCACCCGAAACTAACTCTTTTACCCTTTTGCGTGCCAAAGTGATCAATTCAAAAGCGTTTTCAATCTTACCCTTGGAATTACCAGAAACTTTGTCGACATGAACCTTTTTATCCTCTGTTTTTTTTGCCATCTTTCACTTTCCTCCAATGGTTTTTAATATCTGTTGTAGTTTCTCTCTCTTTTTTAATAATTCTTCTCTTTCCGATTTGCATTTCTCTATAGCAATTGGCTGTGCTTTTGAGATGAAATCCCGATTCGCTAATTTTTTTTCTATCCTTATAAGCTTCTTGTCTAATTGTGCCAATTCTTCTGTTATTTTTATGTTTTCTCTTTTAAAATCAATGTCCTTCAATAGAAGGTAAACACAAGCCCCAGACGAAGTAACCCCAGAAGAAAACTTCTCTTGGGTGGGTATCTCTTTTTGTATCCGAATATCTCCAGCATTTATAATCGACATTATACTGGTTTTTTCTTTGATGAAAATTTCTCTCTCTTTTTCGTCTGATGGAATTATAATAAAATTCAATTTTTCGCGAAACGGGATATTCCATTCAGACCTAAGGTTTCTGCTTGCTTGAATAACTTCGTATTTCCAAATCGCTTCCTTGACGACTAGGTCTTCTGTTTTTTCTATTTTAGAAATTGGCCATTGCGTAACAGCAATGCTATCGGAACGCTTGCTGCTATATTGTGAGAGATTATGCCATATTTCTTCTGTGATGAAAGGCATAAAAGGATGCAATAACCTGAGTGTTTTACTCAGGATATAGAACAAAGTCTGCCTGCTGATTTCGGCGGTTTCGGATAATGTGGAATTCACGCCGAAAGAGCCATTTTCTTTCCTGAATTTATATTTGATTAACTCTATATACCAATCACAAAACTCGTGCCAGAAGAATTTAAAAAGTGACTCTGCAGCTTCGCTGAATTGAAAACTTTCCAATAGTTCAGTGACATTTTGATTTAGTTCTTCCACCTTTCTTAAAATAAATTTCTCATCTAAACCCAAGGGAAGAGAATATAGGTCTGCTGCGGGCTTAAAATCTTCGCCTAAATTCCCAATAGCAAAGCGGGAAGCATTCCATATTTTATTGCTGAAATTTTTCATGCCCTCAAACCTATCAAGGGAAAAAATTATATCCTGCCCGGCTCCTGTATTAAGTTGCGCGAGCGCCATTCTTAAAGCATCCGTCCCGAAATTTTCTATTAATTCCAGTGGGTCGACAACATTACCTTTCGATTTGGACATTTTTCTCCCCTTTTTATCCCTTATTATGGGATGTATATAAACAGTTCTAAAAGGGACATCGCCTTTTAATTTAAGGCCCATCATTATCATCCTCGCCACCCAGAAGTATATTATTTCGTATCCTGTGACAAGAGTTGATGTAGGATAAAAATGTTTTAAGTCAGCAGTATCTTGCGGCCAACCAAGCGTTGACATGGGCCATAAACTGGAAGAAAACCATGTATCCAGCACATCGGTTTCTTTGGTTATTCTTTTACTACCGCATTTTCTGCAGGGTTGTCCGGTTACATATCTATTGAGTATAATTTCGCCACAGTCTTCGCAATATGACACCGGAATAGTGTGTCCCCACCATATTTGTCTGGAAATGCACCAATCCTTCATATTATCCATCCAATTAAGATATACTTTTTCCCATCTTTGCGGAATAAATTTTATTTTCCCGCTTTTAACCACCTTGACAGCGGATCCTTTAAGTTTTTGGACATCCACAAACCATTGAGTGGAAAGATATGGTTCTACAACGGCACCGCAGCGATAGCAATGCCCAACAGCGTGGGTGTGAGGGGCAATCTTTACCAAATATCCTTTCTTTCTTAGGTCATTGATTACTTCTTCCCTACACTTAAATCGCTCAAGCCCTTCATACTTTTCAGGAACGTGCCTCATTTTACCTTCTTTGTCCATTATCACGGGAGCGTCTAACTTATGTGTCTTGCCAATCTCAAAGTCTGCGGGGTCATGAGCAGGAGTCACTTTAACTGCACCTGTCCCGAACGACATGGATACCCTTTCGTCGGATATCACGGGAATTTCTCTTTTTGCCAAAGGCAAAATAAGCGTTTTATTTACGAATCTTTTATATCTTTTGTCTTGGGGATTTACTGCAACCGCTGTATCTCCGAACATTGTTTCGGGTCTTGTAGTAGCTACAGTTATTTGGTCCTTGCCGTCTTTTAACGAATAATTTATATAAAACAATTTGCCCTCTATATCCTGATATTCCACTTCCACATTGGAAAGAGCTGTTCTGCATCGTGGGCACCAGTTAACAATGTAGTTCCCCCTGTATATCAATCCAGTTTCAAATAATTGAGCGAAAGCTTCTTCCACGGCTTTGGAATGCTCTTTATCCATCGTAAAAGCAAACCTTGACCAATCAGTAGAACACCCTAATCGCTTCAGTTGGTTTATTATTTTCTTTTCCTGTTGCTGTTTCCAATCCCAAATCTTGCTTGTAAGTTTATCTTTGCCAAGTTGATACTTGCTTATATTTTGTTTTGCAAGGTCTCTTTCTATTACATTTTCGGTAGCAATGCCCGCATGGTCACATCCTGGTATCCATAATGCATCAAAGCCCTGCATTCTCTTGAATCGTATTATTATGT
>CAZNJA010000003.1:0-45615 GCA_964573245.1 uncultured bacterium | reverse complement strand
ATTGATTTTAATGGAGATATATCCGTATTTGAAGATACGTATAAAAAACTATGCTTACTTTGAGGGTTAGTCAGATATTTTGTAGGTAAAACTTTCGGGTTGAAAGTTTCATCTTTTTCAAAATCCTCTTTTTTGAATCGCTGGCTATAAACTTCATAAATTTTATCAAACTTTAAACCCGGTTCTGCCTCAAAGCTGGATAAAGCAGTTACAGCTTGGGCTGCTAATGCTCGTCTATCTACAAGAAACAATATGCGTTTGGCTAAGCCTGATTTCATAAGACGATATACTAAGTTTACAATTGTAAAGGTTTTCCCTGTGCCAGTAGCCATTGCAATTAGCATATTTCTCTTTCGTTCAAACAATGCTTTCTCTATAGCTTCAATTGCTTCTTTCTGATATTTTCGTAACTTAGGATTGTCCACTGAATTAGATTTAAGCCAAGATTTAGCTTTTTCTTCATTTCTCTCAAGAAGCTCTTCCAAGGCATAAGGGGTATGAAAGGCTGTTATTTCTCTTGACCTATTCAAAGGATGACGCAAATCTTGAAACCAAATTATCTTTCCATTCGTAGAATAAATAAAAGGAAGGTGAAACTCTTGAAAAGTAAACTTGCTCCCTTGAAAGTCTCTTGCGTAACGTTGGGCTTGTTGTAATACATTTTGGGGACCAACAGCAACTTTTTTACCCTCAACAGCCGCTAATGCTTGTTCTTTATGGAAAAGTATATAATCAGATGGACCTGATTTGGTTGGATATTCTTCTACTGCACCACGGTCATATTTTTTGCCTTCTGCATACGGAACAATGGGTTTCCACTTTGAACTAATAAGGAGTTTATCTATGTATTCTTTGCGTGTTTTGTATTCACTCCAATTTTTTTCGTTGTTCACTCGAAAAGCCTCGTTTGAGAATTTAGAATCAATTTCCCCCTATTATATTCCCGCACATAACTAATCGCAACTGATAACTACGACGACGGACGAGGGATGAGAGAAGATAGATACTAGATGCTTGATACTAGATACTCGTAGGAACTGATAACTGCGGTTTTCAGGCTTACAGCTTAAAGCCGGGTTATTTTTCTTTCCCGCGTTTCTCTTTTATCTCTTGTATTTTTTCTGCAACGAAGTCTTTGACTTTAACGGCGGTTTCGCCGGCGGTTTTGGAGACTTTTATGAAGGATTCTTTAACGGTTTTGCCCGTATCTTTTGCGTCTTCCCAGGTGAGATTTCCTGTTAATATGGTTACGGTAAGAGAGATTAAAAATAATATACCGAGTATTGTAAAAAATTTCCTCATAGTTTTTTATCAGCTATAAGCTATAAGTTAACTATATATTTAACGCAAACTTTATTGCTTTGTCTGCTATTGTCATTTTTTCGGAAGATAATGTTGTGACCAGTTTTCTTTATTTAATACTTTTGAAGCTAACTTTGCGGACACGTCTGCTATCTTAACTTTTTCGGGTGTCTTTTGGTAACCTTTGATATATATATTATCTTTTTCTTTATTAGTCACGTTTTACATCCTTCCAGTTGATACCCTCACTTTTATTGAAAGATTCGCTTGCTTGGGAAATTAAAACAAGTTCTTCTGCGGTAAAATCTTCTTCTGTTTTTTCTAAAGTAGTTCCCATTGAATGCATCTCCTATTTTAAAAGTGTATCCAAGTGATATTTTATTGTCAACTGCCGGCAACTGGGCGAGAGTATGATAGTTGTAAGTTTTTGTTTTTAACTTAATACTTACTGCTTAAGACTTATAACTTAGTCCTTATTTATCGCTAAAGCCTGCCTGTATTTCTTCGGCGCGCTCCATGAATGCTTCGGTATCCGCTATGCCGAATTCTTCGGCGAGCGATGTCCATTGGTAGTCGTTGTATTTGGCGTATAACTCGCCCAGACTAATCCATTCTTCTGCGATTGAGTTTCTTATTGCGGTTTTTTCTTCGCCTTCTGCGGACCTGAATTTTTCGCTTAGGTCGAATATGTTGGAATATCTTTGTTTCATCTCGTTGAATAAGCCGATTTCGTATTCTGTTTTTGCCTGGCTTATGCGCTTATCAAGGGTGTCAAAGGTTTTTTCTCTTATGGTCGTTCTCATCTCTTTGAATTCTCGTTGTGTGGGTTGTTTTGCGGTTTCTTCGGGTTGTTGTTTGCCTGAGGCGGAAACGCGTTCTTTTAACAGGTCGTTATATGTCTGATTGAGCGAGTCGTATTGTTCTGTTAGTTCGGACAGGGAAGAGACGGAACTTTGCAGGGCTTTGTTTTTCAAGATAACGGCTATGTCGCTTGCTATAATGCCCAGAGCAAGCAAGCCGATAAGCGAATATAATAATAAATTCTTGGAATTTTTCATATTTCCTCCTTCTCCGATTTTATATTATATTCTCCTGTGTGACTAAGCGCAACCGTGGATGAAAGGTTTTAAGGCGGGGACAGTCTTAAGTTATGACTTTGTTATTATTTCCGCCAGTTCTTTTTGTGTTACTGCCGCAGTGCCGAGTTTGCTGACTACTATGCCTGCGGTGAGGTTGGAAAGGACGGCGGATTCTTTTAATGAAGCGCCTGCGGAAAGCGCCAGCGCGACTGTTGCGATTACCGTGTCGCCTGCGCCTGTTACATCGTTAATTTCTTTTTCTAACGACGGGATATCCGTTGCCTGATTTTTTTGAAGTAGTATCATTCCTTCTTCTCCGCAGGTGAGCAGTATGTTTTCGCATCCCAATCGTTTTTTAAGTTCGCGCGCTATTTGGTTTCTTGATATATCTTTTGTTTTAGCCAGTATTTGCAATGCTTCTTTTAAGTTTGGTTTTATCAGGTAGGCGCCGCGGTAATGCATCATATTTTTCAATGTAGGGTCAACAAGGACTTTGGTTTTGGAATTTTTTGCAATTTTGAAAATTTCGCTTAATAGTTTCCCGGTCAATAAGCCCTTGCCGTAATCGGATATTACGACGCAGTTTACTTTTGGGATATGTTTTTTTATGTAGTCCGTTATTTTTTTGCCTAATGAGGGCGAGATTTCTTCGTTTGTTTCTTTGTCTAATCTTATCACTTGCTGCGAGTGGGCGATGGCTCTTAATTTGTGTGTGGTGGGCCTTTTGTTTTCGGTTATTATTCCGCTTGTGTCAAGGGCGGAATTTTTCATTAGTTTCAGCAGTTCTTTTCCCTGCAGGTCGTTGCCGATAACTCCTGCAAGAAGCGGTTTTACCCCGAGTGTTTTGATGTTGTATGCAACGTTTGCGGCTCCGCCCAATGAAAGTTTTCTTTCGCCGTTTTTTATTTTTACCACAGGCACAGGCGCTTCGGGGGAGATTCTTTCTATTTTCCCGAAAAGGAATTCATCGAGCATCAAGTCGCCGATTACAAGAACCGAGCCTTTTTTGAAATTGGCAATGATATTCAATAATCCTTTATGGTTGGTTCTTTTTACCCCGTTAGAAATATTGATGGTATTATTACGGGAAAGGGATATTTTTTTCATCTTATTTCTAACGGGATGAACCAATTTCTTCCCCTTTTTTCAGTGCTTGGATATTTATGTCTAAAATTTCTTTTGTCGCTTTTGGGAAAACACTGCTTAAGGATTCTTCCAGTCTTTCACGGGAAATGATTTTGCTTTTGGCTATGTAAGCGCCCAAAGCCACCATGTTTGCCGTTTTTATTTGACCTATTTCTTCCGCTGTTTTGGTTGCGGGAACGTAGAGTATTTGGATATCTGTTCTGGAAGGTTTTCTGTCCACAAGCGATGAATTGATTACAAGAAGTCCGTTTTTGATTAGTTTTTGTTCGAATTTGTTAAGCGAAGCATTATTCATAGTTATGAGGGCGGTTGGGATTTCGATTAATGCGGAGGCGATTTCGCTGTCCGAAACGATAACCGAACAGTTTGCGGTTCCGCCGCGCATTTCCGCGCCGTATGAGGGAATATATGTAACGAATTTATTCTCTTTTAGGCCTGCCCAAGCCAGGACCTTGCCCATTGTCACAATACCCTGTCCGCCGGACCCTGCAAAAATTATTTCTTCTCTCATGTTAATAAGTGATTACACGGATTTTTGAAAACGATTACACTGATTAAAGATTTATTGTTTTCTAATCTGTGTAATTTATAGTTGTTAATCTGCGTAATCATTTTGTTTCGTCTTTAATTTCCCCCAGCGGATAATAGGGAACCATGTTTTCTTCAACCCATTTATAGGCTTCTATCGGTTCTAATCTTAAATTGATGGGGCACGGGGATAGAACTTCCACCAGGGAAAAACCCCCGTTTTTCATCTGGACGCCGAAAGCTTTTTTAATGTATTTTTTCAACATTATTATGTTTTTGGGAGAAATCACTGTTCCTCGCGCCAAATAAGCCGTGCCTGCCAACGGTTTGAGCACTTCGGGAACGTTAAAGGGAAAGCCTGCGCAACTTGGGTCTCTTCCTAAGGGAGTGGTTTGTGTTTTTTGTTTGATGAGAGTCGTTGGAGCCATTTGTCCGCCTGTCATGCCGTAAACGGCGTTGTTTACGAATATTGTGGTTATATTTTCGCCTCTTAGTGCTGTATGTATTATTTCGCCTGTGCCTATTGCGGCTAAATCGCCGTCGCCCTGATAGGTGAAAACGATTTTGTCTGGTTGGACTCGTTTTATGCCTGTAGCAACTGCGGGAGTTCTTCCGTGGGGCGCTTCAGCCATATCTACATCGATATAGTCGTATGCAAGGACTGCGCATCCCACAGGCGCTATACCTATGGTTATTTCTTTTATCTTCAACTCGTCAATTACTTCGGCAATGATTCTGTGAACGATGCCGTGTCCGCACCCAGGGCAGTAATGTGTGGTAGCATTCTTCATTGAATCCGGCAGCACAAAGTTCTTTTTCATATTTTGTTTAGGTTCGTAATTTTGACTTGATGATTTCGATTATTTTTTCTTCTTCCGGAACCCCTCCGGCTGTTCTTCCGTAGAAATAAACAGGTGCTTTGCCTTCTACGGATAGTTTTACATCTTCTACCATTTGCCCTACGCTCATTTCGACAGTTAGGAAAAACTTGGCATTTGACGCGGCTTTTTTAATTATCTGTTCGGGGAAGGGGCAAAGAGTGATTGGCCTTATAAGCCCTACTTTTATGTTTTTTGCTCTTAATTTCTTCAAAACGTTTTTGCAGATACGAGAAACGGTTCCGTAAGCGACCAATATTATCTGTGCATCTTCGGTTGAGATTTCTTCCACAAGGCAGAGTTCTTTCTTTATTTTTTGAAATTTCTCTTGCAATTTTTGGTTATGCGCTTCTAATCCTCCCTCTGCCAAATACATGCTATGTATTACGTTTTGCTTTCTGTTTTTTGCTCCTGTTAAAGCCCAATTTTTAATTGTAACGGGTATTTTTCTTTCTGTCGTGATTATGGCAGGCTCCATCATTTGTCCTAAATATCCGTCGGCAAGAATTATTACGGGTGTTCTGTATTTGTCCGCTGAATCAAAGGCGGTAAAAGTTAGGTCTGCCATCTCTTGGACGGTAGAAGGGGCAATTACGATAAGTTTATAATCGCCATGCCCGCCTCCTTTTACGGATTGGAAGTAATCGCTTTGTGAACCCGCGATATTGCCGAGCCCGGGACCTCCGCGAGCGATATTGACTACTACGCACGGAAGTTCGTCTCCTGCCATATAGGATATTGCTTCCTGCATCAAAGATATTCCCGGAGACGAAGAAGTCGTCATTGTCCTTACGCCGGAAGCCGATGCGCCCAGAACCATATTTATGGCGGCAAGTTCGCTTTCTGCTTGAATAAATACTCTGTTTTCTTCGGACATTCGTCTGGACATGTAGGCGGTTATTTCGTTTTGCGGCGTTATTGGGTATCCAAAATACGCTTTGCACCCCGCTTGAATAGAGGCTTCAGCCAGCGCTTCGTTACCCGAAATCAGGACTTTGTTTTTCATATAAGACATTGATTACGCAGATTAACAGATACCAGATTACACAGATTAGAAAAGTAAATCTTTAATCCCCACCTGCTTGCTTCCCTGCGAAGTGGGCAGGAGTGTAATCATTATTTAATTATTTTATTTCGAATATAATACATCCGTTTTTCTCAAATATTTTTTGCGTGTAATTTTCTATGAAATCAATAAAAGTATATTCTTCTTTGTCGCTCCAGTCAAAACTGCGGTACGTATCCTGTGTTCTTTTAACTTCCGAACTGTTGTAATAAATATGCGTTATTCCCATGGTTTTCAATTTGTTTTTTACATCCTCGCCGTTTTTTGAGTTGCGGACTGTTTCCACTATTATGTTTTTGTCCAGAGGCGAATTCGAAACAAGCGGTTTTTCGCAATAATAAGTCTGGTTATCTCCCACAAAAAGGATTTTACTCGAATGCGGCAGTTTTTCATTGATGTATTTTATCGCGGGATAATAATATAAATTTTCTTCCAAATACGTTTCCTTGCTCTTTATGCTGGTAAATGCTTTTGCAAAGTCGCTGTTTTCTGCGATAACCATAAGGGTAAACAGATTGAAAGCAATAAATATTGTTAACAGGCTCCCTGCAAATGTTCTTAATATCTTGGGCAGATGGAACAAGGTGTATGCGACTATGAGTGATAGAAAGACGTATATGGGCATGATAAATCTATCTACCCTGTGTGTAAAGAAAAACCATATCAGATAATAGTATGAGGCGTAGATAAGCAGAATTTTTATTTTTGAGTCTATTTTTTTCAGGATAAAAAGAAGAGGCAGGACAAAAGCAAAAGATGAGCCGAACATGTGGTTTGAGAGAAGTTTCCATAATTGGAGGAAAAATTCTTTGAATGTAAATATATTGGGCAAATGCACGTTTAGGAATCTTTGGTAATGGGCTGTTGTCCAATTTCCGCCTCCTAATATGGGGTAAACGAAGGGAAAAACCGGATTTCCCGTAATAATTAGGTTTTTCAGCATCCAGGGCAGGAATACGCAAAAAGCCGAACCCGCAAATAATATTAAATTTTTGGTTAGGCAAAAAGTTCTGCGTTTTGAGTCCGGGGATAATATGCTCGCAATTCCAATGGCCGGGATAAGAAATATAAACAGGAATGTAATGGCAAAATATTTCGTTCCCAGGGCAAGTCCTGTCAAAATACCGCACAAAAGCAGCCAACCGGACTTTTCTTTGCCGGGGGACGAAAGCCAGTTTATAAAGGCGAATACTGATAAAACCATAAATAATGCCAGCCCCAAATCGTTATAACAAGTCGCGGACAGTTGGCCTACGAGTGGAATGTTTATGAATATTGCTGCTGATAAAATGCCGATCTTTTGGTCGAAATATTTTTTCCCGAAAGAATAAAGCGCAAAACATATCAGTATAGCTGCCAAAAAATGGAGCATTTTTGCGAGAATTTCATTACCTGTAAGAAGAATGGAATAGGCATAAAGCATTTCCATATTGAAAGGAAAATTTGAATAAACATGATAAGGCAGGGAAACAATGCCGTATTCGTTGATATAAGTTTTTGGCACGCCCAAATGATAAGCAAGCCCGTCATAAGAGATGGGCGGAGTAAAAGCCCCGGTTAAAAGTATTAAGGCTGTCAATCCTATTAAGCACAAAGTTATAGTTGATATGACATCTAACTTGATGTCTTTTGTTTTTTCCCAGGATTTACGGATGTGGCAGGTGATTTCTTTTAGTTCCCCGATTACTAATATAAGAACAACAAGAGTTATTATGTATACTGCCGTGGGATGGAAAAGTTTTATTGCTCCCAGAATAAGTATGATAAGGGAAAGAGCGCCTAATCCTAACGAAGTTGCAAAAGGAAATTCTTCCGAAAGAGCCGAATAAGAGATTTTTAAACCTTTAGAGATTTTCCTGCCTAATCCCCAACAAAGAAAAACTAATAATATGAGAGCGAATATGTGCCAGATTATGTAGAAAAACTGCAGCCATAAAGACGCAAAAATTTCATTGTTGTTTGAAGCCAATATGCCTTTTAGCAGCAGGGCGGCCCAGAGCAAAATGAGTAAAGAAAGCGCTCCCTGCCAGGAAAGAAGAAGGCTTTTACTCTGTTTGTTCTTTTGTTTGGGGTTCACCCCGTTAGAAATTGTTTGATATTTGCTTTGTGGTTTGTCGGTGGTATTGCTGTGTTCATGGGATACAGGTTTCATGTTATGTTGGAGCCTATTTCTTACGGGGTTCATTGTAGATTTCTATAGCCACATCAGGACACACAAGAAAACAAATCCCGCATCCTGTGCATTTGCCTTTGTCTTTTATTTGGACAGGGTAAACTCCTTTTTTATTTATCTTCTCTGATATTCCGATGGCCCCGTTAGGGCAGAAGTTAACGCAAATTTTACAACCTTTGCACTTCTCTTCGTCGATTTTTATCTCGCCTTGAAATTTCTTTTGGTCCGGCATGGAATTATCTTTTTTAAACACTTGATATTAAATCCCCCGTAAATTTTAAAACGGGAATTCACCTTTTTCATTATAAGTTATTTTGAATAAACTTCAACACTTATTTCTCGAAACTATCGAATTTTACGATTATACGGGTTTTATATGAGTTTGTTTTCAAAAGTCTTATCTTTTCTTCCAGATGTAGACTGTACCTATGCACAAAAACAAGATGTTGGGAAGCCACACGCCCAAAGCAGGCGGAATTGCCCCTTTTTCGGATATAGCCACCATAAACGAAAAAAAGACATAGTATAAAAGGGAAAGCCCCAAAGCCCAGCTTATTCTTCCGGCGATGTTTTGGTGTAAAGATAAAAGGCAGAAAGGGATTGATATAATAAGGAGCGTGAAATTTATAAGTGGCAGGGAAAAGCGGGAATGCAGCTGCGTCAAGTAAGAGAAGCGCGAGAGTGATGTTTGGCGTTGTCTAATGTATTCCTTTAGTGTTTTCATCGGCATTATCGACGGGTTTTTGTTGTATAGCCAAAGTTCGCGGGGCGATAGGGAAAGTTCGCTTTCTTTGCTTTCGAACTGTTCAATCGTTTTTAAGTTGCCATCCTTGTCGAATATTTTTTCGACTGCCTCATTCAGAACCCATTTGTCATTTTCCCATAAAGCTTTTTTTGCGTCTATCCTGACACTGTTGCCATTTGCAATGTTAGTGGTTACGCTGTGGATTTCATTTATTGTGCCTTCTTTTCCGTTGAAGTTTTTCGCAAAGTAAACGATGTTATTTGAGGTAAACGCAAAATTTTCTCTTTCTTTGTTCAGATATTCCTCTTCGCCTTGAATTTTGCCTTTCCATATCTCTTCTTTTTTTTCTTCGCAAAAGGGAACCGAACTTATATTTACGCCCAGGCACAGAGAGGAAATTGCCAGCCCTGATATTATCAGCGGAGCGGTGATTCTCAAGGCGGATATTCCGGCCAGTCTCATTGCCATTATTTCTCTGTCTTGTGCTAAATGTCCGACCGAAAACCAAACTCCTATTAGCACCGCAAGGGGCGAAAGTTGCATCCAAAGGGAAGGCAGGAAAAATAAATAATATTTTGCCACGTCTATTATTAAAGCGCCTTTGTCTGTAAATTGGTTTAGGTTTGACAATAGGTTTATCAAACAGTAAAAAAAACAAAAGGTGATTGCCGTGAATAAATATGCCGGGAAAAAGTGTTTTAAAAGATATTTATCAAGTATTTTCATATTTCTTTTTTTAAAAAATACGGAATGCAAAAAACCAATAAAAATATGTTGGGTAGCCACATTAGTATAAACGGATAGAATACGCCTTTTTGCGAAATCCTTTCGCAAAGTAGCAGAATAACATAATAGACGATGATTACGGGCAGGCTTATACCGAACCCTTTTACTTTATTTTTGCCTTTCATTTTTATGCCCAATATAGCCCCTACCAAAAGGAAAAACAAAGCAGAAAAGGACAGGGAAAATCTTTTATGCATTTCCGTGAGTAAATGGTGAGGAACTATTTTTTGTTTTTTGAAATCTCTAATGCTTCTGTTGATTTCGCCCAGTTTCATATCCCAGGGTTTTTTGTTTACTTCTTTTGCGCTTCTTATCGGCTCAAGTTCAATGTCATATGTGTCGAAATTAGCCTTGGTAAAACCTGTGGGGTTTTCTTCGTCAGCCTCGTCGATGGTTCCGTCAATCAGTTTTAATCTCTGATTTTTGTTGCTTTCGGAAACTATTATTTCTCCTTTTTCTGCGACTATAATGGAGACTATACCGTTATCTTTGAGTTTGAACACGGTTATGCCTTCTATCTTGTTTGCTTCTATTCTGTCTATATAAATTTTATAATTCTTGAAATTGTCTATAAGGACTTTCTCTTCCGCTACTGCCGAGACGATTATGTTTTCTATCTTAAAATCTTCCTGGAACTGTTTAATGGCTAAATGCGCGGATGGCGAAACTTCAACGTGAAGGTATAGGCAAAATAGGCTTATTAACAAGGATAGAAGCAGTGTCGGCAGGATGAGGACTGAATATCCTATCCCGCAGGATTCCATCCCGACTATTTCTCCGTCTTGGGAAAGTCTGTTGAAACAGTTTACGCTTCCCAGCAGAACGCCCATTGAAAGCGAATACGGCAAAATCAGGCAAATTATATGAAAAAGTAGTGTCATTGTTGCGGACAGACTTATCCGCTCATCGAAAAACAAGCGCGCCATCGGGAAAAAATTGCTTATGAACAGAACAAAAGCAAATATGAAAAAACCGAGAAGAAAAGACGGAATAAATTCTTTTATTATGTAACTTTTGAGTATTTTCATTGAAATGCGCCAATCTCTAAATACGGGTCACACCGCTTGACGGATTATTTTAAAGTAGCTGGTGGAAAGTAGCAAGACCCGCCAGAAATATGTTTTGCAAAAACACATGAAAAACTTCTAAGAAGCAATTCAGTGTGAAAAACGATGTAATAATATCCGGTTGTGGTTTATAATACCATATTGGTTTAATCGGTTATAATTCCCTGTAATTAGTTTATCAATGAAAAGAAAACTTTTATTGCTCGTTGGAAGGACTGTTGTAAGCGTATCCTTGATAGGTTTTCTATTGTTTAATTTAGGCAAAGAGAACATCCAAGAACTGCCTTCGTATCTTGAGGGCGCTTGTTATGTTTTTTTGCTTTTTTCAGTCTTGTCTGTTTTTGCGGTTGTCGCGTGCTGTGCCGTTAGATGGAAGAGATTATTAGACGTTCAGGGAATCGAATTTAGTTTCTTCTCAATATTGAAATTGACTTTTATAGGTGTTTTCTTTTCGAATTTTCTGCCGGGGCTTGTGGGGGGAGACGCCGTAAAACTTTTCTATACCACCCAAAAAACACGCAAAACCGCCGGGATTTTGGCTTCTATTCTTTTGGACCGTGTTTTAGGCGTGTCTGCGCTTCTTGTTATCGTGGTTCTTGTGTTGCCTTTTTCGTTTAATGTGCCTGCGGTCAAAGAAAATTACCCGTTTGTTCTTGTTTTGTTTACTCTTTTTTGGGTTGCCGTTTTTCTGTTTTTCAATCTTAAAAGTTCTTCTGTTTTAAGAAGACTTTATAAAATCGGTGTTTTTGACCTGGGCAATAAAGTAAAAAGGTTCAAAGATTCTCTGGTCATCTATAGAAAAAGCAAAAGCGTATTTGTATATACCTTCTTTGTTTCTTTGGTTATTCAGTTTCTCATAATATTTTTCTCCTATTTCGTTTCCCGTTTTCTTAATTTAAATATACCGGTCAAATACTTCTTCCTATTTTTCCCTATAATACAGTTGATAACCTTTATTCCCATAACGGTAAGCGGCATAGGCATGAGGGAATGGGCTTTCATCTTTTTCTTTGCAACGGCAAGCGGGGTAATTACAAAAATGGATGCTTTTGCTTTGAGCATAACTTTTTATTTCGTTAACTTGATGTCTTCCGTCCCGGGGGGAATTGCGTATTTTTTAATGGGCGGAGAAATGAAAAATTTGACTGAAGACACGAGACCTTAGACTATAAACTAAAAAATAGTTAACCAGTCCAAAGTCCAATGTCAAAAGTCTAATATCTGTATGTTTTAACCGATTTGTCGCGCTGTCAATATATGGCTAACTTTGTTAAAATTTAAAAACCCGAAGGAGTATGAGATGGACATAGATAAATTGAAATTTAAGGACAACGGGCTTATTCCCGTAATCATTCAGGATTATGAGAATCAACAAGTCCTGATGCACGCTTATATGGACAAAGAAGCGTTACGTTTGACTCTCGAAACAGGAGTCGTTCATTTTTATTCCCGTTCAAGAAAAAAATTATGGAAAAAAGGGGAAACATCCGGGCATGTGCAGAATGTAAAAGAAATATTTGTTGATTGCGACGAAGACACTCTGCTTATAAAAGTCCAGCAGAAAACGGCAAGCTGTCATGAAGGTTATAGGAGTTGTTTTTTTAGAAAACTTGATTCGGACGGCAATCTTAAAATAGTAGAGAAGAAAGTTTTCGAGCCTAAAGATATTTACCCACGCTAGTTTTGAGATTGATGCGGCCCAGCACCAGAACAAAGTTCGGTGCTGGATTAGTCCCGTACCAAAACAAAGTTTTTGGTTCGGGAGATTTCGCCTCCGAAGAAGAAAGTTTAGAATGGGGAAGCTTCACAAATGACTTGTCTTACGCAAGAGATGTTGCGGAACATGAAGCCACAAAAAGATTTTTTTGTGGGGATAGATTCCGACGGGTGCGTTTTTAACTCGATGGAAGTAAAACAAAAAAAGTGTTTGCTTCCCGGCATCGTGGAAAATTGGAGTCTTCAGCCGATTCGCGAATACGTTATGGAAGCGGGAGAATTCGTGAATCTTTATTCAAAATGGCGCGGGATGAATAGGTTTGCTGCTTTGGCGATGGTTTTCGATTTGCTTAGGGAAAGGGACGAAGTCAAGAAAGAAAAAGTCGAAATTCCCAAGACAGCATCATTAAAAGATTGGTTCAAAAAAGAATCCCAATTAGGCAATTCGGCTTTGAAAGCCGCCGTCGAGAAAACAGGCGACCCTTTTCTTAAACAGACTCTTAAATGGAGTGAGGCAGCAAACAAAGCAATAGCGGATATATCAAAAGATATTTCGCCTTTTCCTTTTGTGAAAGAATCCTTGAAAAAACTTCAGGAAAAAGCGGATATCGTTGTTATCTCGGCAACACCCGAAGAAGCTCTTCGAAGAGAATGGGAAGCGCATGGCATATTGCGATACGTAAGAGCTATTTGCGGGCAGGAATTAGGCAGTAAAAAAGAACACATAGCGCTTGCAGCCGGCAGAAAATATAAAAAAGAGCATGTTCTTATGCTCGGCGACGCGCTTGGCGATATGGAAGCTGCTAAAGAAAATGACGTCTTGTTTTATCCCATTAATCCTGCAGGAGAAGACAAAAGCTGGGAAAGATTTTATAATGAAGCAATGGATAAATTTTTCAACGAAAAATATGCCGGGGATTATGAATTAAAATTGATAAAAGAGTTCGAAAAATATCTGCCAAGCGCTCCGCTATGGGGAGGATGAACACATGAACACTTTACCGATTATTACTTTTATTTTAGGTTTTGTTTTGGGCAGCGTGATTATTGCTTTTATTTTGAAGTTGGCGCAGGCGAGGACAACTAAGGAAAGCAAAGCTGCGGTAGATGCTGTAATAGAAAATGTAAAGGCAAGTTTTGGAAGTTTGTCGCTTGATGCGCTCCAAAAATCCACCGAAGAATTTCTTAAGTTAGCAAAGGGAAAACTTGAATCTGAAAGAGAAGTGAATGTTAAAGAATTGAATGAAAAGAAAGGGCTTATTGATTTACAGCTTAAGAATATGACCGTTAAATTGGAAGATGCTTCCAAACTTATGAAAGAACTTGAAAAAGACAGGGAAAAGAAATTCGGAGAACTTACCGAACAACTTAAAACGGTGAGCAAACAAACAGTCACTCTTACCGAAACTACGGGAACTCTGCGTGAAGCATTGTCAAGCACAAAAGCAAGAGGGCAATGGGGTGAGAGGATGGCGGAGGATATACTGCGTCTTGCCGGTCTTATTGAAAATGTAAACTATGTAAAACAGAAAGCCATTGAAGATGGGCAGGCACGCCCTGATTTCACTTTTTTCTTGCCCAATCATCTAAAACTTAATATGGATGTTAAATTTCCTTTGGATAATTATATGAGGTTTTTGGAAGCTGATTCAGAGTCAGATAAAACAAAATTCCGTAATAATTTTTTAAAGGA
Source organism: uncultured bacterium (assembly GCA_964573245.1). Classification (GTDB taxonomy): domain Bacteria; phylum CAIJMQ01; class CAIJMQ01; order CAIJMQ01; family CAIJMQ01; genus CAZNJA01. The sequence goes on along the minus strand of CAZNJA010000003.1, from coordinate 31,436 downwards.
TGTTAAGGCAAGAGCCAAAGAGATTACAAGTCGTGAGTATATAAACCCTGAAAAGAACACAGTTGATTATGCGCTTTTGTTTATTCCAAATGAACAGGTTTATGCGTTTATCAATGAGCAGGACAAATCAATTATTGATGAAGGGCTTAAGAATAAAATAATCTTTTGTTCGCCTATGACTCTTTTTGCTGTTTTGGCGGTTGTCAGGCAGGCGGTGGAAAATTTTGCGATGGAAAAAACTTCAAATGAGATATGTTCTTTATTGGGCGAATTCAAAAAACAATGGGGTGCATTTGTCGTGAAAATGGAGACGATGGGCAAACGCATTGCAGAAGCACAGAAAGAATACGACTTGCTTACTACTACAAGGAAACGCCAGCTTGAAAAACCTCTTAATAAGATTGAAGACATAAGTAAACAACACGGATTACCCATAGCATCCGAGGACGAAGCACTTCCTTTTGTAGAAGAGGCAGAGATAAAAGACGAGGATTGAGTTGTCTATTTAGACAATTCCTTGCTTCTTTCTTCCGCTTTTGCAATTGCCTTAATTAGGATTTCTTTCCATTTACTATCAATTAAAACTTTCAGTGCGGCTTCAGTTGTTCCTTTAGGAGAAGTTACCTTTTCTCTTAAAATAGCGGGGTTTTCTCCCCTTTCTATCATTTTTGCCGCGCCAATTATGGTCTGAACAGAAAGATTTTTTGCCTGTTTTTCTGTAAGTCCCAGTTTAATTCCTGCTTCTATCATAGCCTCCAACATGTAAAATACATAAGCGGGTCCAGAGCCGGATAGAGCTGTTACAACATCCAATTTATCTTCTTCCATTTTGATTACTTTTCCTAGACTTCCCAATATTTCTTCTATTATTTCTTCATTTTCTTTTGATACCGTATCGGATACACAATAGGCAGAAATACCTTCGCCTATTAAAGCGGGTAGATTCGGCATAACTCTAACCGCAGGTATTTGTTTATTAACGGTTTTTTCTAGAAATGAAAGTTTTATTCCCGCAGCTATTGATATTATTAGGTGTGAAGCAGTTAACGATGTAGATATTTCTTTAAGTAGAGATTCCATATCCTGTGGTTTTATGGCAAGTATTATTACGGAAGAATTTGTAACCAGAGATTGGTTATCTTTGGAAAGTATTATTTGGGGATATTTCTGCTTAAGAAATTTTAACCGTTCTTCCTGCTTTTCGCTTGCCGTAATGTTTTTCTTATCAAATATATTCTTATTTAATAATCCGGATAGTAATGCTTCTCCCATATTTCCGCAGCCGATTATCCCGATTTTTCTATCTATCAAAGTCTGCCTCCTTCTCGCCCTGAATCGTCCCGACGTTACGTCGGGACTGGTTCAGGGTTTCAAATTGAATTCTATCATCCTTAATTCATTCTATCAATTGCTGCTTTTGATATAATTCTCCCTGATGGAAATAATTCTTGCGTCTGCTTCTTTTCAAAGAAAAAAACTCCTAAAAAAAATTATCAAAGATTTTGAGATTGTTCCTGCTGATATCAATGAAAATATCATGGATAATCAAAATGACTCTTGCAAAATTGCAGAAAAACTTGCCTTAATGAAAGCCGAGATAGTAGCAAAAAAACACCCAAAAGCGCTTGTTATCGGAGCGGATACAGTTGTTGAATTGGAAGGGGTTTTATATGGCAAGCCTAAAGATGACGAAGAAGCAATAAGGTTTTTAAAGACATTCAGAGGGACTGTTCAGAAGGTTATTACCGGAATGGCGATTTTATGCAAAGATAAAAATATCTGCCTTATTGACAGTGAAGCCACAGAGGTAAAAATGAAGGGTGATATTACCGATGACCAGATAGAAAATTATGTTCGAAGCGGCGAAGGCAGGGACAAGGCGGGAAGTTATGCGGTTCAGGAGAAAGGGGATAAATTCGTGGAGTGGCTTAAAGGCGATTATTATAATGTGGTGGGGCTTCCTATCGAAAAGATTCTCAAAATGCTTAAAGAAGCAAAAAATCGTTGGGATTTAAAAATCGATTTGGTATAAAATTAGAGTAATGGCTGGAAATAAATTCAAATTTATATATATCGGGATTTTGTTTTTGCTGTTTGTCATTCCGCTTGGAAGGCTTCCAATATCTTTTTGCGAATTCTTAAATTTGTCGCAACTTATAATCGTCTATACTATTTTTTTGTTGTTTCTTTTTGTTTGTTGGCTTGGCATTTTTTCATTTAGGGAAAAACACAGTTTGGTAAAGAGCAACTCTCTGTATTTGCCTTTAGGATTGTTTCTTCTCTGGAGTGCGCTGTCGTTTTTATGGACTGTAAGCATTCCCGCAACTTTTACTCAAATTTCATATTTCGTGTTTTATTTGTTTGCCTTTTTTATCTGTTTTAATACGGCAGGCGATGATAAAAGCAGGGAAAAGTTTCTTTGGGTTTTGTTATTTTCTACTTTCCTGGTATCAATTTATGCGGTCCATCAGTATTTCTGGGGGTTGGAGCAGACTCGTCAATACCTTCTTATTTATAGGGCGGAAGCACCAATTACTGCTCATGAGGATTTCATGTCTCGGCTTTATACTGACAGAGCTTTTTCCACCTTTCTGTATCCCAACACTTTAGCTACTTTCCTTATGATGGTTCTGCCGTTTGCGGTCTTTTCTGCCGTATTTTGCGACAGGGAAAACAATGTAAAGAGAGTAATTTTTTCCGCACTCTCTCTACTTATTCTTTTTGCGTTTGTTTTGACTTTTTCAAAAGGCGGGATGCTTGTTTTGATCCTTTCATGGCTTTTGTTTTTGCTGTTTAAAGTGCCGAAGTCGCGCAGAACAATAGCAGCGATTGCGTTTATTTTTTTGGTTGCTTTTGTAATATTTTACGTCTATAACGATAAATATGTCGCTGAGAAGGTTCAACCGCTCAAAGACTCTTTGGAGGTAAGAGTAGAATATTGGCGCGCGGGTTTGGAAATGCTTAAGGAAAGGCCTCTTACTGGTTTTGGATTGGGCAGTTTCGGCAGGGTTTACGCGAAATACAAGTTGTTTAACGCTGAAGAGACACAAATGGCGCATAATAATTTTCTACAGATTTGGGCCGAACTCGGAATTGCGGGTTTTTTGTTGTTTTTGAGCGTTTTTGTTTTTTTCTTTAAGCAGATGAATAGGAAGATGAAAAACTTCGACAACCTTTCATCAATTCAGAAAATTTTTGTTTGCGGAGGTTATCTTTCGGTTTTATCTTTTATTCTGCATTCTTTGGGAGACTTCAGTTTGTATGTTTTTAGCGTAACCTCCGTGCTTTTTATGATTATTGGCGTTTCGTTGGGCGTGAATTATGAAGAAAAGAAAATCAAAAACAAGAAAGCGCTTTTTGTGCCGTTATTTATTGTATCGGTTTTTGTTTTTGTTCTGCTCTTTAGAGTCTTTGCGGCCGAAGGACATTATTTGGAAGCAATGAAGAAGTCTAAAAATATAAATGAAGCCATAGAAGAATTGAAGCTTTCCACCCGTTATTGGACTTTTGGGGAAGACGAATATAGGATGGGTTACCATTATTTGTTGAGCCAAATGTATAAGCAAAAGATGATAGAAGAGAGAAAAGATTTTTCCAGTGAAATATTACGGCATTTAAAGCAAGCGGTTAAGCATGATAAATATCGCTCTTTTTATTGGAGAGAGTTGGCGTTGATGGCAAGTTTGCTTAGAAACGACGAAGATGAGGCGATGGAATATATAAAGCGAGCAGTTTCTTTTTATCCGACCTTAGGTTATAACTATCTTGTTTATGGAGATGTATATATGGTTTTTGGGAAAAAAGAAGAAGCTGCCAAACAGTATGATATGGCATTGAAATATGATGCTTCCCTGGAGGAGGAAATAAACAAGCGAATGCGCGATTTGGGTGAAAAATGATTGTCCGCCACTAAACATTGGCGAGACAAACCCTGAATCCTATGTGGTTCAGGGTTTGCAAGAAATCGGTGTTTCTGCTTTAATTGGTGGTGTAACAAGATTACTCGGATTTTTAAAAAGATTACACCGATTAAAAATTTGGTTTTATCTGTGTAATCAGTTTATATTATTCTAAAATGGAGTCTTTAAAATGATAAAGATTGTAGTTGTTCATGGTCCGAATCTTGACCTTTTGGGAGAGAGAGAGCCAAGTGTTTACGGGAAAGACACTTTGGAAAGTATAAATTCTCTTCTGCAAAAAGAAGCCGAAAAAAAAGATGTGGAACTTAAAACTTTTCAGTCAAACAGCGAAGGCGACATCGTAAATTTTTTGAGAGATAACAGGAAATGGGCTGAAGGTATAATAATTAATCCCGCCGCTTATACTCACACATCGGTCGCAATAAGAGACGCTGTAAAAGCGTTAAATATTCCTACTGTGGAAGTCCATTTGTCCAACATTTATGCACGGGAAGAGTTTCGTCAAAAATCCCTTATAGCTCCCGTGGCTGTTGCGACGATATCCGGTTTCGGAAAACAAAGTTATATTCTTGCTTTATATGGATTGTTAGATTTAATTTCGCCCCGTTAGAGATAATGGCGATAAGATTTGGATTGCATTGTTCAAAATGAAAGAGATAAAAAGTGACATACAAATACTCCCGAGAAGTTACGGTCGCCATACATAATAGACATAATGGCGACCTATCTCTAACGGGGTAAAGGGAAGAAAAATGAGTAAACTTTGGGAAAAAGATTATAGGTTGCTTAAAGATGTCGAGAAGTTTGCCGTGGGCAATGATTATGTGCTTGATAACGAACTTGTGAAATCGGATGTTTTTACCAACCTCGCATATATCAAAATGTTGCAGTCGCTTGGGATATTAAGCAAAAATGAAATGGGTAGACTTCAAAATAGTTTAAAAGAGATACTTAAATTATGGCAGGATGGTAAATTCGAGGTAAAGCTTGAACAAGAAGACGTGCACACAGCCGTGGAAAATTATTTGACTTTAAAATGCGGCTCCGTCGGCAAAAAAATTCATGCCGGACGTTCAAGAAATGACCAGGTGATTTCCGACCTGCGGCTTTACTGTAAAGAAAGACTATTGGCAATCGGGGAACCGCTTCTTGTTTTAATCGAAACGCTTTTAAAATTTGCCGATAAACACAAAGATATCCCGATGGTCGGATATACGCATTCCCGCAAAGGGATGCCCTCTTCGGTGGGACTCTGGGCGGGCGCCTTTGCCGAATCTCTAATCGACAATTTGCGGCTTTTAAGAACAGCTTACATTTTGAACAACCGCTCTGCTTTGGGTTCCGCGGCGTCTTACGGCGTTAATTTGGAAATAGACAGGGAATTTTTAAGGGAGTTGTTGGGCTTCGAAAAAGTGCAGAACAATCTTCTTTATGTGAATAATTCCAGAGGAAAGATTGAATCAATAATACTGTTTGCTTTGGCGCAGGTTATGCTTGATTTGGCTAAGTTATCAGAAGATTTAATTCTTTTTACAAGAGAAGAATTTGAATATTTTACGTTGCCCAACGAAATCCTTTTGGGTTCTTCGATTATGCCGCAAAAGAAAAATCCGGATGTATTGGAACAGATTAGAGCAAAATATGCGCAGGTTGAGTCCTATCTTTTCATGGTCATGAATATTTTAAAAGGGCTGCCGTCCGGCTATAACGGCGATTTGCAACTTACGAAAGAACCTCTAATCAAAGGTTTTGATACGACATACCTTTCTTTGAAAGTTGCCAATGTCGTGTTCGACAAATTGAAAGTAAATGAAGCGAAGCTCATCAAAGGGTTCAGCAAAGAAGTCTTTGCCGCCGACGAAGCAACCAAACTTGCGAAAAAAGGAATGCCTTTCCGCGAAGCATATAAAAAAGTTACCAAAGATTTGGATAAGTTGGAAAAAATCGACCCCTACAAAAATATAAAAGAGAAAAAATATCAGGGAGCAACAGGCAATCTGTCTTTTGCCGAAAATAAAAAACAAATCTCTATCTACAGAAATCTCTTGTCGGAAGAAAAAAAGAAGATGAAAAAAGTTGAAAATAAGTTGTTGGGGTAGGGTTATTCTTTCCTGTTAAATCTTTTTTCTATTTCATTCCAGCTAAATCTTACTATTGCGGGTCTGCCGTGCGGGCACCAATTGTGATAATCGGTTGCTTCCCATTGTCTAATCAAAGATTCTATTTCCTCGTTTGTGAGTTTATCACCCGCTTTTATTGCGGCTTTACATGCAATCATTGTAAGGATTTTTTCCGCGCATTCTTCCACGGAGCAATTTTTATCCATATTTTCGAATTCTTCTGCAATGTCAAGAAGCAAAGATGACGGCAAGACTTTTTTGATTATTTTGGGAACGGAATGAATTATAAAAGTATTTTGCCCGAACGACTCTATATTGAATCCCATTTTTTTGAGGTTATCCAAGTTTTCGGTGAATGCAGAAGCTTCATTTTTGTTTAATTCAATTGTCTGGGGAATCAAAAGGTTTTGGCTTTGAACAGCGGATGTTTTCATTTCTTTTTTGAACTTTTCGTAAAGGATTCTCTCGTGCACAGCATGCTGGTCAAGAAGAAAAAACCCGTCAGAGTCCTCTCCCAAAAGATAAGTATTGTTGATTTGGGCTTTTATATTGAGTTTTCCCGAAATAAGTGTGTATCCTTCTTCTTTTTCTTTTATAAAAGGTTTCTCGAAATCCAGAGAAATATTTTGCGTTTTTGCGGTTGGCGTGCCGCCTGTAAAAATTTTTGGAGAAGTTATGTTTTTAAATGTCGGTTTGCTAAAAAATACTTCCGGCAGAAGTTTGGCATTTTTCAGGCAATTTCTTACCCCTTCCGAAACAGATTCGAAAATCTCCTTCTCCTTTTGGAATTTGATTATATCTTTTGACGGATGGACATTGATGTCTGTTTCCTTAGGGTCTATTGTTAGAAAAAGGAAAACCTGGGGATATCTTTCGTCGGGGATTACCGGCTGATACCCTTTCTTGCAAGCAGCGGCTATTAGGCCGCTTGAAATGGAACGTCCGTTTACAAAGAGATATTGCAACCCTGTTCTTCTTCTTGCGAGGAAAGGTTTACATATAAATCCTTCGATATGAAAAAGTGGGTTTTCTGTTTTTAAAGGGATAAGCTCGGAAGCGAACTTTTTGCCCCAAAAATCCGTAATCCTGTCTAAATTATTTTCTTTGGGGGGTGTATTTATTAGCTGTTTCCCGTTATGGAAGAGCCGAAACAAAACATTAGGATGCGCCAGTGCTTGTCTTGTAACGGTATTAAGTATATGCCTTAATTCGACACGGTCTTTTTTTAGGAATTTTTTCCTTGCCGGAAAATTCGAAAAAAGGTTTTTTACTGTTACGGTGGTTCCTTCGGGACTGGCTTGTTCGGTTATTCTTTTTATTTTTCCGTTTTCTGCTTCAATTGAAATACCGACCGGTTCTTCTTTTGATTTGGTTAAGATTGCAATTTGGGAAACAGTAGCGATGGAAGGCAGTGCTTCTCCTCTAAATCCCAAAGTGGAAAGTTTAAGCAAATCGCCAAACTCGCGGATTTTGCTTGTGGAATAGCGTTTCAGGCACATTTCTGCGTCGTTTTTAGTCATTCCCTCACCGTCATCTTTTACTCTTATAAGCTTTTTCCCGCCTTCTTCCAGTTCAATAACTATTTTCTTGGCTTCTGCATCGAGGGAATTTTCAATCAGTTCTTTCACTACGGAGACCGGCCTTTCGATTACTTCGCCTGCAGCGATACGTTTTATGGTATCTTCGGGAGGAATTCTAATTTTGCCCATCGCGTCTATTTTATCAGATAACAAAGCTATGACAAAGTATTATTAATGTGCCTTGATTTTGCGGTGTATGATATAATTTAATCAACTTAAAACAGACAATATGGTTAACTGGTTTAAAAAGGAAAAACAGGCGGTTTTAATATCAAATAGCGGGAAAGAATTCATTCTTGACCCGGAAAACCCCAATAATATCGGAAGGGGGCATGCTGTTCCTGTGTTTGTAGAAGATGACCTGGGTGTCTCTCGCCAAAATTCTATAATTACTCATGATAAACAAACGGACGCGTATTATATTGAAGATACAGGCAGCAAGCACGGCACTTATTTAAACGGTGAAAAAATAGAAGAAAAAAGGCAATTGAACAGCGGCGATATAATCGGGCTCGGAAGACATACGAAATTCATCTTTGAAATACGATAAATTTCACAGCGCTTTTTTCGCTCTGTCAAGTAGGCCTGCTTAGAAATTTTTTTTAATAAGAAGACAATGTAAACCTTCTTAGGCAGGTTATAATTTATATCAGTGCTTTGGAAACAAAAAAATACAGCGTCTAAAACGGGTTAAACATGTTTACAAAACAAATACTTTTTGAACTTTGCAATGCCATTAATGCAGATTTTACAGAAATTAGAATAGCAGACTCCTTTAATACCGGAATCCAAATACAAGATGGGAAAGCATTGAAAGTTGGTTCTTCCAATGCTCTTGGGGCGGGTATTAGAGTACTGAAAGACGGTTCTTGGGGTTTTGTATCCTGCGAAAATCTTCTAGATAAAGATTCTTTGTATTCTGCTGCAAAAAACGCATTAATTCTTGCTGTTGCTTCGGATAGAAAGTGGACGCAAAAAAGAGAAATGGCAAAAATAGAACCAGTTCAGGACATAATTTCCTCAAAAGTAAAAACCGACCCCCGAAATGTCTCTTTTAAGAAAAAGATGGACAAGTTAAGCGAACTCGAAACGAAAGCGAAAGAGTATTCCCCTTATATAGTAAATACAGTTCTTAACTATAACGATTTGTATGTTAAAGAAATTGTCGCAAATTCCTGCGGGACTTATATCCAGCAGGAGAAAATATTAACGCGGGCTTCTTTAACGGTTACCGCTTGCAAGGATGGTGTGAGACAGTCTTCACGCAAGTCCGTTGCCGGAGCTAAAGGGTTTGAAATAATAGCGGATGTTGAACCGGAAAATTTCTCGCATAAAACAGCTTCCAGGGCACTTAAACTTCTTGCGGCTGAAAATCCGCCTTCCGGAAAGTTTCCCGTTATATTATCTCCTTCGATGGTTGGATTATTTACGCACGAAGCCGTAGGACATAATGCGGAAGCAGATGCGGTTAAAAGCGGCAAGTCGATATTTGAAGGTAAAATCGGAAGACAAATTGCTTCCCCTGCCGTTTCTATGGTAGACAACCCCACTTTTGGAAACACATATGGCTCTTATGTGTATGATAACGAGGGAACAAAAGCGAGAAAAACAATAATAATCAAAGACGGCATTTTGAAAAGTTTTCTTCACAACCTTGAAACTGCGCATTTCTTCGATGTTTCCCCTACAGGCAACGCGCGGGCCGAAGATTATTCTTTTCTGCCGATTGTTAGAATGAGCAATACATATATGCTTCCCGGAAAATCTAGTTTCGAGCAGATGCTATCCACTGTTAAAAAAGGTGTGTTCGTGGAAGATATAGGCTTTGGCGGACATGTTTATCCCGAGAGAGGACAATTCATGTTCAACGCAAACTCTTCGTATTTAATCGAAAACGGCAGAAAAACAAAATTGTTGAAAAATGTATCTTTGGTTGGGCTTACGCTTGAAACACTTCTTAATGTGGAATCAGTAAGCAAAGAGTTTTCTATTTCCGGCGAGGGAGGAATTTGCGGGAAAAGCGGACAAGGAGTTCCCGTTGACGACGGTGGTCCTTATATAAAGATTAAAGAAATGTTGGTGGGAGGCAGGTAAAAGATAAATCAAATATTAAATATCAAAAATTAAATATACATATTGAAAATTCAAAATGTTCCCAAGGAATCCCGAACTCCGATGTTACGTCGGAGCTTCGGGACAAAATGACAAATTAAAACTAAAAATGCAAAGAACAAATAAAGAGATTGAAAAGTGGGCTGTTAAGGCATGTGAACTTTTGAAGAAAAAGCCAATTGACCAGGCACAAGTTGTTGTTTCCAGAGACAATAATGTTGAAGTGGCAATAGAAAAGAATCAAATTTTCTCGTCTTCAGAGCATTACACCCAAAACATTTCTATAATCGCATTTCTAAAAGGAGGTGGAGGCAGGTATCTCTCTACTGTTTACGACGAAAAAGATATTGAAAAAGCCGTAGAAATGATATCATCGATAACTCCCAACGCTCATCCCGACCCGGACTTTAGAACGCTCCCTTTTCCTTCAAAATATCCAAAGGTAGAAAACCTATTTGATGAGGAAATTTTTTCTATTGAGAAAGAAAAAGTTTTCAAATGGACAACTGACGCAATTGAAGAAGCACATGAGACCGAATCAAAAATTGTTGTTTCCGGCGACATTTCTTTGAATTCGGGACAAACATTTTTGGCTAATACTAATGGCATAGAGGCGGGAAGCAATGGCACTCATATTTCCATGAGTTTATTCGGAGTATTGCGTGATGGCGGCGAAACAGGCAGCGCTTTTGATTTCGATGAAGCAAAAATGTTAAAGGATTTTGCGCCTTTGGGATTAGGTAAAAAAGTTGCCAATGAGGCAAGAAGACAAATTGGCGCAAAAAAGTGTAAGAGCGGGAAATTTCCTATAGTTTTAGGCCCTTTAGCTTCTATGTCTGTGTTTGTAGTTCTTACAGGAGCTTGCCACGCAGAAGATATTCAAAGAAAACGTTCCTTTTTATGCAATATGAAAAACAAGCAAATAGCATCCCAAAATTTAACGATAATTGATGACCCCTTAATTCCGGGCGGAATTTATTCCGGCGCTTTTGATGGGGAAGGGGTTGCCCACAAGAAAATCACCCTTTTGGAAAGGGGTGTATTAAAAACTTATTTACATAATTCTTACACTTCAGGAAAAAGCGGAGAGGAAAACACAGGACACGCGACTTTTAGCGGAGGAATTTCCGCGACAAATCTTGTTCCGCAATTAGGCAAACGGACTTCCAAACAGATAATAAGTGAAATAAAAGAAGGAATATATATTGACAACACATCCATTCATCCTGATGCGGCGTCGGGCGATTTTTCTCAGCCGATTGATTTCGGATTTAAAATAGAAAACGGGCAAATTGCTTATCCTTTAAAGGAGACGATGATTGGGGGAAATTTTCTTGAACTTTTGAAAAATATCGAAGAAATATCGTCTGATTATCGGGCAGAGCCCGGAAGCATAGCGCCGACGATAAAAGTGAGAGAAGTCATGATCTCGGGGGAGTAACATTTCACGAATATAATTTGATGGAATTAATAAGAGTTAATATGGCCCTGGCGTAAAGTCAGTATGCTATTAACCTTTTAGTATCTTTGACGATTCCCCCTTTTTTTAGTAAAATCCAACTCTATGGAAAAGGTATATATATTCGAATCAAGTTTAAGAGAAGGCGAACAGGCCGCTGGCTGTGGATTTAATCCCAGGAGTAAATTGGAAATAGCCCAGCAGTTGGAAAGATTGGGAGTTGATATTATTGAAGCAGGATTTCCTATAAGTTCTCCGGGTGAAATAGAAGCGGTTAAATTAGTGGCTTCCAAAATTAAAAAATGCACTATTGCCGGTCTTGCTCGTTCATTAAAAAAAGATATTGATGCTTGCTGGGAAGCGGTTAAGAAAGCAAAAAGCCCCAGGATTCACGTATTTTTGGCAACTTCGCCAATACACATGAAATACAAGTTCGGAAAGGCGCGCGAAGAAATTCTAAGAATGGCGGTCGAGGCAGTAAAGTATGCCAAGAAATATACCAGCGATATAGAATTTTCACCGGAAGATGCCTCGAGAACGGAGCTGGAATTCTTGTGTAAAGTTGTAGAATCGGTGATTGATGCCGGCGCAACCGTTGTCAATATACCTGATACCGTAGGGTATGCTTTGCCTATGGAAATGTACAGAATTATAAAATATATAAAAGAGAATGTTTCCAATATACATAAAGCAGTCATTTCTGTCCATTGCCATGATGATTTAGGGCTTGCGACGGCCAATTCCATTACTGCAGTTGAAGCCGGAGCCACACAGGTTGAATGCACGATGAACGGAATCGGCGAGAGAGCGGGGAATGCATCCTTAGAAGAAGTGGTTATGGCAATTCATACAAGAAAAAATCTTTTGAATAAAAACACCAATGTAAACACGAAGGAAATTTACAAAACGTCGCGGCTTGTATCCCGCCTTACGGGAATATATGTGCAGCCAAATAAAGCCATTGTGGGTGACAACGCTTTTGCGCATTCTGCAGGTATTCATGTTGACGGAATTCTAAAAGACAGGCGTACCTATGAAATAATGAAACCGGAGGACGTGGGAGTCCAAGGGCATAAAATAGTGTTGACTGCGCGCTCGGGAAGACATGCTTTAGAAGACAAATTGAAAAAACTGGGATATAAGATAAAAGATAAAGATTTCCAAAAAACATATGAAAGATTTTTAAAGTTGGCAGACAAGAAAAGGGAAATCTTTGATGAGGATTTAAGAACGCTTGTGGAAGGTGAAATCTTTAAAGTTCCGGAAACTTATTCCTTACAGTATGTGAACGTGGTAACCGGAAACAAAACTATTCCAACTGCAACTGTGGAAATAAAGAACAAGGGTAAAATAATGGAAGAGGCCTCATGCGGCGACGGGCCTGTTGATGCTGTTTACAAAGCCATAGACAGAATCACAAAAGTAAAGACCCGACTTTTGGATTATTCAATAAAGTCGGTTACAGGCGGTAAAGAGGCATTAGGCGAAGTTGCCGTCAAAGTTAATGTGCAGGGGAAAGAATTTCTGGGAAGGCATGCTTCAACGGACATTATAGAAGCATCTGCTAAAGCATATTTGGAAGCTATCAATCGGGCGTGTCATCCAAAATAAAAGTTAAATGAGAGAAGTATCCGCCAAGGTATTTACCCCCGTTATTGCAAAACTCATAAAAGAAGCTAATTATGAATTACCGTCACAAGTAAAACAGGCGATTATTCAATCATCTTACAAAGAAACTTCTAAACTCGGGAAATATATTTTTAAGCAGATGCTTGAGAATATAAAGATAGCCCCAAAACAGAAAATGCCTTTATGTCAAGACACGGGTATACAGGAAATTTTCGTGTCTCTTGGAAGAAATGTTTTTGTAAAAGGGAATATAGAAGAAGCCATAAATAAAGGCGTCAGTATAGCGACAAAAGAAGGAAAATTAAGAGCATCGATTGTGAGAACTCCTCTTTTTGAAAGAATTAATACTAAAAACAATACTCCTGCAATTATTCATTACAAATTTACACCGGGCGAAAGAATAAAGATAACCGTAATGCCTAAAGGATTTGGTTCTGAAAACGCCGGTAAATTAAAAATGCTTACTCCTTCGCAAGGATTAGAAGGAGTCAAAGATTTTGTTTTGCAGGTTGTAAAAGAAAAAGGGCCGGATGCATGTCCTCCGCTTTTTGTAGGAATAGGCGTGGGTGGAAGTATGAGTAATGTTACGCTTTTAGCAAAAGAGGCGCTTTTAAGACCTATTAATAGAACGAATCCTGATAAAAAAATAGCAAAACTTGAAAAAGAACTTCTTAAAAAAATCAATGAATTAGAAATAGGGCCGCAAGGAGTTGGCGGAAAAGTAACCGCTTTAAATGTGAGTATCAAAGATTTTCCTACTCATATAGGCGGATTGCCGGTATGTGTGGATTTGTCGTGTTATTTATTGAGGTATAAAAGCGCAACAATATGAAAAAAGTTAAAAGTCAAACCCGCCTGCTGCGAAGCGGGCAGGAGTCAAAAGTCAAAAAGTTAACTACTCCTTTAAACGAAGATAGAATTATCTCTCTAAAGACAGGCGAGATAGTATTAATTACCGGCACTATATATACTGCACGGGATGCGGCGCATAAAAAAATAGTGGAATCCATTAAGAAAAGAAAAAAATTGCCCCTTGATTTAAGAAATCAAATAATTTATTACGCAGGACCTACACCGGCCAAGGAGGGAGCACCTATCGGTTCCTGCGGACCTACTACAAGTTCGCGAATGGATTCTTATACCATACCGCTTTTGGAAAAGGGCTTAAAAGGAATGATTGGTAAAGGCAAAAGAAACGAAGAAGTAATAAAAACGATAAAAAAACACAAAGCGGTTTATTTTCTTGCAGTGGGTGGTGCGGCCGCATTACTTGCCACAAAAGTAAAAAAAGCAAAAGTAATAGCATATCCCCAACTCGGCACCGAAGCTATACGCGAACTTGAAGTAAAAGATTTCCCCGTAATAGTTGCAATAGATTGTAAAGGTAAAAACATTTTCGAAAGAAAAAAGAAAGGGTAGAAATGTTTTTTTGGTTATTGTTAATTATAGTGATTGCAATCTTTACTATTTATAAATCATCTACAGATATGAGGGGAGTCAGAAAGGAGTGGACAGAAAAACTTGACCTTACGTTTGAGGAATCTAACGGAACTGAAGGTAAATATCTTATAATTGATACTGAAACTACAGGACTTCCCCAAAATAGATACTCTAAACCCGAAAATTTGGATAATTGGCCACATATTGTTCAATTAGCATGGATACTGTTAGATAATGAAGGCAAATTATTAGCCCACAACGAATATATTCTAAAACAGGATATCAAAATACCTCCGAAAGCCACAGCAATACATGGAATTACAAATGCAATCATGGAAGAAAAAGGAGTTGACCCTAAACTTGTCTTAACTAAATTGATTGAAACAATTAAAAGAGCAAAAATTTTAGTTGCTCATAATATTGATTTTGATGTACCAATCTTGGAAGCCGAATTTTTAAGGAATAGTTTTGAGAAACAATTAGAGAAAACGGATAAAATCTGTACTATGAAAATAGGAACAAACTTTTGTAGAATTCCCAGTTCTTATGGTGACTATAAATATCCTACTCTAATGGAACTTTTTAAAAAATGTTTTTATGATTATGCTAGTTCGTTTAAACCTTTATATGATAAACATAATGCTTTAACAGATGTTGCATTAACAGCGAAATGTTTTTTAAAGTTGAAAGAATTGGGAAAAATAAAAACATAACAAAGAAAGGATAAATTTTTAACTAATGCCACTAAATCATTCTTCGAAATATTCAGAGTTGACCAATGAACAATTTCTGCTAATAGGTAAAGTAATAATTGAATTTTCTAATATTGATTTTTTACTAGGAGTTTTATTAAGTAGATTATTGATTACTCCTGAATTTCTTGGAAGAACCTATACAGATAGAATGACTGTTACCATGCTAATGGAAAAAATAAAAAATGCTATTAATATCCAAAACATACGGTATCGTAATAAAATTATCTCTGGAAAAATTGCAGATGAGATTTTATCATTACTTAATAGAATTGATAAACTAAGAATCTTCAGAAACCGTTTTTCGCATTATTGTTGGGCGAGATTTGATAATGAAAAAATATTTGGGACAGAACTATCTGGGAAATTACCAAAATCAAAAAATCCCAACAACGGTTCTGTGATAATAACTAATAAAGAACTTGAAGAAATTTACAAGAAAGCTTATGTAATTGTTGATGAATTAAATAAATTGGTATACAGCCTTCCCGAAATGGAAGAAAATAAAGATTTAATCAATAAATTAACTTTTCAATAAAAGAGGCATGTTCTTAGATTCAAGAAATCTCTGTAATCTTATTTTAAAATCTGTGTAATCAGATGAAATCAAAGAAAGGATAAAAAATGAGAACTGATAAGAGGAAAAATAACCAGATACGGGAAATAAAGGTGGAACTAAATTACATAAAACATGCCGAGGGCTCCTGTTTAATAGAAATGGGTGGTACCAGAATAGTATGCACTGCGACATTCGAAGACAGAGTCCCTCTTTTTTTAAAAGGGACAGGTGGCGGATGGGTTACTGCGGAATATGGGATGCTTCCCCGAGCAACGGGAGTAAGAAACTATCGCAATGAATTAATAGATGGCGGCAGAGTAAAGGAAATCCAGCGGCTAATCGGAAGAAGTTTGAGAACAATAACGGACTTAAGAGCTTTTGGCGAATCAACAATTAAAATTGACTGCGATGTGATACAAGCAGACGGTGGGACGAGGGTAGCTTCAGTAATAGGCGGATTTATAGTATTGGTAGAAGCGTTTAAGAAATTAAGGAATCAGCGAATCATACATTCTCTGCCTATTAAAGATTATCTTGCGGCAGTATCGGTTGGAATTGTTGGCGGAGAAAAGATGCTTGACCTTGCATTCAGTGAAGATTCAAAAGCAGACGTTGATATGAATGTTTGTATGACAAGCAATGGCAAGATAGTCGAAATTCAGGGCACGGCGGAAAAAGAACCTTTCTCCCATGCCGAGCTTGATAGTATGATTTCACTGGCGAAAAAAGGCATAGAAGAAATAATTGAAATAGAAAAAGATATAGTAGGAATTATTATTTAAAAAATGAGGAACGATCAATTATGAATAAAAATAGAATTATTACAATTTTATTTTTTTGCACAATTGTGGGATTAATAAATCAAAACCTATCAGGTCAGCCGTTGGGAAATAATCTGGTTGCTCATTACAAGATGAACGACAATGCTACCAATGATATAGTTATTGATAGCCAGGGTTATGCAGATGGAACAGCGCAGCAAAATACTTCTGTGCTTAATACAACCGGCAAAATCAACGGAGCTTTTAATTTTAATGGTACTACTGATTACATTGACACGGGGAATGCATTTCAATCAGTTTTCCAGAGTGACTTTAGCATCGTCGCTTGGGTAAAAGAGGAAAATGTCGGTGGCACACAAACTATTGCATGTACAGACGGAGGTGATGGAAATGGAATTCGTTTTGGTACTGACACTACTTGGCATAGTGCTTTTATTAGTTATGTCGCAGATAGCAATCAAATTTGGACAGAAACCACAGCCTTTGCTGCGGGTCTTCCACCTCTCGGTACTTGGACGATGTGGACAATAGTCGTCAAACAAATATCACCTACCACAATCTCTGCTTCTGTGTACTGTGAAGATGGTTCGCAAGTGTCGAGAACAAAGACTGCCACCTGCGTAATGGCAAATTATTCAAATAATTTTAATTTGTTTATAGGAGCCATAAATTACATGGGGTCAACCGGAGATAATTTTCAGGGTTCTCTTGATAACGTAATGATTTTCAATAAAGCACTTTCTCTTGACGAAATTGCTGAACTTTACAACTTGGGAAATGGGCTTGAAGATATTCCCTATATTATTTCCGGTCAAGTCACTCTACTTGGTGGCAGTGCTGATGTTACGGACGTTAATCTCAATTTAAGCGGTGATGCGGACATTGATATAAATCCTGAAGCTGATGGCAATTATGGTTTCACAGGACGGTCGGAAACGGGGGACTATATGGTTGCTCCTTTATTAGAAGGTTATTACTTCTTTCCTGAAAATTATTCTTACATATCTCTCGACGGCAACAGGGCTAATCAGGACTTCACAGGATTACATGCGAACTATGATTCTGATGGAGATGGTATACCTGATTGGTTGGAACTGATATGGCTTGATAATAGTGGAGATGGAGAAAGCAGAAAACGGTGTTTTATAGCCACGGCATGTTATGGTTCGCACATGACTTCGGAAGTGAATATTTTAAGAGAGTTCAGGGATGAATACTTGCTCACTAATCCCATAGGAGAAATCTTTGTCGACACATATTATAAAACATCTCCCCAAATAGCTGGGTTTGTGGGAAAACATCCGATATTGAAGAAAGCGATAAGGGGTGTGTTGGATCCGGTTGTTTGGATAAGTAATAAAATAGTATATAAAAGATAAGGGAGACTCCTCTTGATGCTCAGCGGAATTCTTTTAGTAGATAAACCGAAAGGATTAACTTCTTATAAAGTTGTAGAAAAAATAGCTCGAAAGTTTCGTATAAAAAAAGCGGGACATCTCGGCACGCTTGACCCTATGGCTACGGGACTTCTTCCAATGTGCCTTAATGAAGCCACGAAAATTGTTCAGTTTCTGGTAGGTAAAGATAAGGAATATGAAGGGACTTTGCTTTTAGGAAAGGTTACGGACACAGGCGATATAGAAGGCAAAGTAATAAAGGAAAACAAGAACGTTAAAGTAAGTGAAGCCCGGATAAGAACTGCATTTAAAAAGTTTACAGGGACATATTTACAAACTCCGCCGATGCATTCCGCTATAAAACAAAACGGCAGGAAACTCTATCAGCTTGCCCACAAAGGTAAGGAAGTCGAAAGAAAGAAACGGGAAATTACCATATATTCCCTTGCCTCGTTAGAGATAACTCGCCCAATGGCGAGTGTGAAATCTCTAATGGGGTCTAATTCTCTCGAAATAGGGTTTAAAGTTGCGTGTTCCAAAGGCACATACATACGCAGTTTGGTTAAAGATATAGGAGAACAACTGCGCTGCGGAGCGGTTTTAACGGATTTAAGAAGAACTAAAGTCGGGAATTTTTCTATTAAGAATGCGAAAAAACTTGAGGATATCTTGTCCGAAAAAGATATAAAAGATTATCTGTTCGATATAAAAACGGCTTTAAAAGAATTGCCCGAACTTAAAATAAAAAATGATTTTTTAAAAGACGCTTTTTGCGGGACTCCGATATATAAGAAAACGATTTCGGTTCGAAATTTCGAATTAAGCAAAGGGCTTATTGCCAAAATCATGTCGGAAGACGGACAACTTGTTTCAGTTGCCAAATGCATCAGAGAAGAAAAAGCTCTCGAAAAGTTAGCAGATAACGGAATCGTTTTAAATCACATGCGTGTTTTTTCGCCTGATATCTGACATCAAAAACTTTATTCCGGCTCTAATAAACTTCAATTAGGCAGAACAGGCTGTTCTTTGTCCTCGCCCATCTGCTTCATCATATTAACAGTGCCTTCGGTCATATCCATAACCTGAACTCCTTCGGGCGGCGTAAATTCAAACTTGCTGTCCGGTATATCTATATTCAATCTTATGTTTGAATAGGTCTGCGACATCATTTCTTTGCCTTCTTTGTTGAACATGACCATTTTACCAAGCATTCCGCTGTCCGCGTTAAGCCCTATTTCTATATTGTCGGGGACAAAAGGCGCATTCTCTGCTCCGGCAGTCATTCGCGGATATCCCTTGAATATATATACATCTTTACCGTCTATTTTATCCGTGCGAATATAAGTGATGCTGTCGCGGTCTAAATTCTGGAACGGGTCGGAAGGGTCTCCATTTTTTTGTTTATTATCATTACCCGTTTCCGCAATAATTTTATCCAAATCCATTTTTTGAACTATTTTCATATTGGGCTGATAAGTCCATACTGTCTTACCGTCGGATACAATAATTTGCTTCATATCCATAGAGCCGAGCTTTGTATTCATTTCCAGCCTGCTCTTGTTCGGTTTCTTGAAAGCAAGTGTCCCGGTGTAAACCATCTTCTGTCCTATCATTTCCATGTTCATCGTTGAATCCGCAAGATAACTATTGATAGCTTCCGCTTTGGCTTCCAGTTCGGCTATAAGCTGGCTTGTTTTCTGGTCAATTTCGGCCTGCGCTAAACCAATACCTATACACAGCCCTGTAATTAAGAAAATGCTTATTATCACTAACTTTTTTATATTCATTACGGACCTCCTTATTGTTTTGAAGTCGTTTTCGGGGTATTATACAATAGAATATTTAATCTGTGTAATCAGAGTTTTAATCGGTACAATCATTTTTTAATGTTATGAAAATATTCAATAATTTCGACGAATATGCAAAGAGTGAACCAATCTTCTTAACCATAGGTTTTTTTGACGGGGTACATCTTGGACATCAGAAAATTATAAAAACTCTTGTTAAAAAAGCAAAAGCCGAAGGTGAACCTTCGGCAGTAATTACCTTCTCGTTTCATCCTTT
The DNA here is from genome assembly GCA_964573245.1 of uncultured bacterium. GTDB lineage: Bacteria > CAIJMQ01 > CAIJMQ01 > CAIJMQ01 > CAIJMQ01 > CAZNJA01. Next base: position 11,622 of record CAZNJA010000003.1, on the reverse strand, counting down.
AAAATTATTGAGTTATTCACACGGAAAACTGCTTATTATGTCCCTTGAACAGAAACTACATTATTTTAAGCAGTTAGGCATAGATTATGTTTTTGTTCTGGATTTTAATAAACATGCCGTTGGAATGGAAGCTAAAGATTTTATAGAGAAGATTCTGGCTAAGAAACTAAACGTAAAAGAACTCTATATAGGAGAAGATTTCCGTTTTGGGAAGGACAGACGCGGAGATATACAACTACTTAAAGAAGAAGGCAAAAAGTTTGGATTTTCCGTTACTGCCATCCCTCTTATGACAGTAGAAGGCGAAACCGTCTCCAGCACAAAAATAAGGGGTTTAATAACCGAAGGCAGTTTTGAAAGAATAGAAAAATTTCTGGGAAGAAAATATTCGCTTTTGGGTAAAGTAACCGAAGGCAAGGGTATGAGCAAGGATATAAAATTTCCCACGGCAAATATGTATTTTGATGAGATACTTTTGCCCCCTGAGGGCATATATGCGGGTTGGGCGAGGGTTGACCCCATTAGAAGTCCCGCCACTGATACAATGGCGGGCAGTCCCAACACCCGCCTTGATGAGACGAAGGCGAAGCAGGTAAAATCGGGACTTACTTCTAACGGGGCGAGCAAAACAGCCTTCTTCGTAACAACCCAGCCAAAGAGATTAATAGAAGCCCACGTTATAGGATTAAAAGAAAATATTTATCACAAGGAAGTAGAAATTGTATTCTTTAAGAAACTGCGCTCACGAATAATTTTCAAAACCCGCCAGGACGCCCAAAAACAGATTGCAGAGGATGTGGGGAGAGTTAAGAAACTACTTCAAGTTTAAATTAACAATTGTCAATTTTCAAGTAAATTCTAAGATACAAGAAGCAAACAATTTCCAATATTCAATTAGCAATTACCAGTTTCCAATTAAATTGCAAGATACCTGCCTCGCTTTGCTCTGCAAGGCGGGCAAGACACAAGAAACAATAACCAAATACCTGTCCGCCAATATTGACAGGCGGGAATCCCAATATCCAAATTACAATTATCATTTCTTAACCCAAAATACATAAAAGGGTTTTAGGGCGCATATTGTAAATTAGTATTACTCTTTTTACTAATACGGCCCACGAATGTGTTTGTGGACCTCGTTCGTATAAATTTCAGAAAGTTTTTTATGGAGTTCATCTGATAGTGGTGGTAAATCGGATGCTTTTGCGTTTGCTTTTGCCTGCTCTGGAGAACTTGCTCCGGGAATTACAACTGAAACAGCATCGTAGTCCAGAATCCAGCGTATTGCCATTTGCGCCATTGTCATCTCTTTAGGAACGAGCGGTTTGAGCGATCCTACGAGTTCTACTCCTTTTTCAAACGGTATTCCTGCGAAGGTTTCTCCCACGTTGAAGTATTTACCGTCGCGGTTATAGTTTCTGTGGTCTGTATCTGCAAATTGGGTTTCTTTTGTGAATTTGCCTGCAAGAAGCCCGCTTGCCAAAGGGAGCCGCACAATTATTGCAACATTTTTCATCTTTGCTTTTGGCAGAAGTTCTTGTATTGGTTTCTGTCTGAATATATTGAATATTATTTGCAGGGAGGAAACATCACTTTTCTCTAAACACAGCATTGCTTCTTCAATTGTCTCAACACTTGCTCCGAAATTTTTTATTTTGCCTTCCTGTTTCAGTTTGCCAAGCCACACAAAGATTTCACCGTTTCTTAGAATATCTATCGGGACACAATGAAGTTGTATTAAGTCTAGTGCTTCTACATTAAGGTGTTTGAGTGAAGATTCCGTTGCCTGGCGCAGTGCCTGCTGGGTATATTTGTCGGGATATATGCCTCCGCTACGTCCGAATTTTGTTGCAACGAAAATTTTATTTTTTGAAGTGCTTAAGAATTTTCCTATCAGGGATTCACTTCTTCCGTTACCATAAACATCTGCTGTATCGAAGAAATTTATTCCGTTTTCTACTGCAGTCGACATAATCTCAAATGCAGTATTTTCATCCATAGGCCCGAAATCCCCGCCGAATTGCCAGCAGCCCAGTCCCACTTCTCCCACATTAAAGTCAGTATTGTCGAATCTTCTTTGTTTTATTTTTTATTCCTTTATTTTTACTTAACCGCGACCAAAACTTTAAACCATTTTTTAGTTATATTTTTCATCTTTACTCTGCTAATTTCTTTTCTATTTTGTCTCTGTGCGTTTTGGTTTCCTCGTCTATGGTTTTTGATATGGTTTGATATTCGATATCGTCTGTTTTTATAAGTTCCGAGTACTTGCGTTCAAGCGCGGAATTTTCGATGTCCAGAGCAATTGCCAATACCTTTTTTTGGGGTATATCCTCATTTTTTACTCTTTCTGCCGTTTCTATTGCGCCATTTATGGCACTTTGAACCGAACTTATTGTAAAAGGTCTGTTGTGCAGGAAAGTTGCTTTTGAGCCGATCCTATTTTTAATGATGTCTGCTAATTCCTTTACGTTTTCCGAATGTTTGATTTCGTCTTTGTTTAATGAGAGCCAAAAATCCGCATCCTTCTGCCATTTTTGGGAGCAGATTTTATAGAGAATGGATATTGATATTTCAAATTGCTCCATGACTTTCAACACTTCCAATAATTCTTCTAAATTGCGAGGTTTCATGTTTTTATCTGAGTTTATTGATTTTAATAGGAACATATATCATATATCCATCGCTCCTGTAAACCATGAAGTGGAATTAGCTCCTAAATATCCCTTTGTAATATTTGAAATAGCAACTTAGAGAGTTGACTAAGATGTTATAATTCAAAGGTAAAAACAAAAGAGGGTTCTTATGAAAATTCTTCATGTAGATACTGAAAAGGGATTTAGAGGCGGAGAATTACAGGCTCTTCTCCTTATGGCGGGGCTAAAAAAAAGAGGGCATGAAAATTTACTTGCGGCTTCGAACGAACGTTTAATAAAAAAAGCCCAAAACATCTGTGAAACGGTGTTAACCATAAGTCATAGGCGGATATCGGATATTGTCAATATTTTCAAAATCTCTAAATTCATCGAATTTTCAAAAGCCGATGTTATTCATTTGCATACAGCGCATTCCCATCTTATTGGCGGAATAGCGGGTAAAATAAAACACAAACCTGTTGTAGTTACAAGAAGAGTGGATTTCCCGATTAAAAGCCGCTTTAAATATAACCGCCTTGCTGATAAGGTGATAGTTATTTCAAAAGCCATAGAAAAAGTTCTTATTAACGGGGGAGTCGAGAAAGAGAAAATAGTTCTTGTCCCAAGCGGCATCGATACAACTAAGTTTGACAACCCAAAAAGAGGGGATTATCTTTTTAGAGAGTTTAATATTCCCGATAAAAGATTGATGGTAGGCACGATAGCCCATCTTACCGACCATAAAGGGCATAAGTATCTTTTAGATGCGATACCGATTGTTTTAAAAGAATTCCCGCATAGTTTCTTTTTGTTTGTGGGTGATGGAGAACTAAAATATTCTTTAAAGACAAAATCCAGGATATTGGGAATTAAAGACAAGGTTTTTTTAACCGGTTTTAGAGAAGATATTCCGGAAATCCTGTCCGTATTAGACCTATTCGTTTTGCCTTCGCACCTTGAGGGGCTTTGCACTTCTTTGATGGATGCGATGTATATGGGCGTTCCCGTTGTTGCAACCACAGCCGGGGGAATACCTGAAGTAGTGGAAAATGAAAAAACAGGTTTATTGGTGCCCTCCAAAGACCCTAAGACTTTAGCCAGAGCAATCATTGATTTACTCAAAGATGAAGACAAAAGAAAAACTTTTGCCGCCGAAGGCAAGAAAAGAGTCCTTGAAAAGTTTACTGCTTCCCAAATGGTTGACAAAGTAGAGCAAGTTTATCTTTCCCTCTTGAAGTCTTAGTAATTTTTCCGTTTTTATCTTTCCTCAAGCAAAAATAGCTTTTTAATTGGTTTTAATATCTCCATTTGGTAGAATTCTATTGTAAAAACAGGGAGGTATTAGAATGATAAGCGTAAAAGGAACACAAACGGAAAAAAATCTTCTTGCGGCGTTTGCTGGAGAATCTCAGGCAAGGAATAGGTATGCATATTTTGCAAGTGCGGCAAAAAAAGAAGGATACGAACAAATCTCGGGCATATTTCTCGAGACTGCGGAAAACGAAAAAGAGCACGCAAAAAGGTTTTTTAAATTTCTAGAAGGCGGGGAGGTGGAAATTCAGGCGAGTTATCCTGCCGGAATCATCGGCGATACAGCTACCAATCTGGAAGAAGCGGCTGATGGAGAAAAGTTGGAATGGGGCACTCTTTATAAAGATTTTGAAGGAACTGCCGGAAAAGAAGGTTTTGAACAAATAGCTGTTCTTTTCAAAGAGATTGCTGAAGTCGAAGAAGAGCATGAGAAACGTTATAGAAAACTGCTCAAAAACGTAAAAGAAGGCAAAGTCTTCAAAAAAGATACAGTAGTTAAATGGAAATGCAGGAACTGTGGTTATGTTCATGAAGGTAATGAAGCGCCTGAAAAATGCCCCGCATGCGCTCATCCACAGAGCTATTACGAAGTGTTTGTTGAGAATTATTAAAAATAATTTTGAATAAAATATGAAAAATATAATTAGAATTGTATTATTAATAATGATTGTAAGTTGGGCTGTTTGTGGTATGGCAAATGACGAAAAAGCGGAGCAACTATATCGAAAAGCGAGTAGAACTTTAAACATAGAAAAAGCCAAGAAATACATGTCAATGGCAGTTGAAACTGCGCCAAACAACCCAAAATATCGTGAAGCATTGGCAGAAATGCATATTTTCTTCGCAATTATAGATATAGAAAATAGAAATGTAGCATTAAGAGAGTTGGAAAAAGTAAAAGAACTAAATCCCGATGAACCACGCATACGCTACCGTTTAGCTATGCTATATATGAAAGATGATACAGGACTTGATTCAAAAGCGAAAAGTGAACTTGAAAAGGTTAGACGATTTGATGTTTTAAATACTATTGCCGACTTTGAAATGGCATATCTTTCATATAAAAATGATATGAGTGAAGCAATGTGGCAGGCAGTTATAGAGGGTAATAGCGAGTCGAAAAAATTAAAATATTATCCATCCGTATTGTCTATGGAAAGAGGCGACAGTATTATGGGAATAGCTTTGGAATCGGGACTTGGTTTAGATTCCTTCTCTCATTTTCGTGCTGTTGCTCGGGGGTTAAATGCATACGCCGATTCACTTTCCAAGGAAGGAGAAATAGAAAAAGCAATTGATGTCCGTAAGTCTATAATTTTAATGGGACGTAAAGTGATGGAAAGTGAACCACTGCGTTTGCTCAATCTTCTTGTAGGCGTGGCAATTCAACAGTTAGGCTATAGCGATCTGGAAAATTATTTTACTGAATTAAGTGATAATGAGAAAATAAATGTATTAGAGGCAGAGAAATCTAATCTTCAAAAGATAACGGATAGATGCATAGAATATACCGAAAGCATGATGCCTAAACTCATAAGCCGAGTCAACATGTTTTTTGCTCCAACTTTAGTTTTGAGCCCTATCCCAACTCAACTGTTTCTAATATTAATTGCCGGTATTTATTTGCTTGTTCTTAAACGCAAGGCTAAACGAAAGACGGAAACAGAAAACATGAGTTTGCCATTGCAATGGAGAAAAATTTTTATAATGTTTGGATTACTTTATGTTGTGGTTTGTGGTTTTGCGTCAGTGATTGTATTTTATATAAATGCGCATCTATGGGAAAAATCACTATTTAGTATGTTTTCATTCTACTTATCCTTTCCTATACTTTCAGTTATTATAGGTATAATTATATATGTAATCCCGATAAGACAGTCCTATTTAATTTGGCGCGGTCAGCCTCAATTCAATGCTCATGGCTTCATTGGATTTGTACGTAAAGGTTCTTTTTCTATTAAACTCGCAATGGTGCGAAGACAAATACTACTTTTGGGAGTGGGGACACTTATATTAATATTTATAGGAATAATATTGACAGCCGGATATAGAATTCGTCTGGGAGTTTATCCGTGGTGGCCTGATTATGGATTTGGTCTGATGGCTGACGAGGAACAATTTGTTGAAAGAATCCTTGTGGAATTTCCCCATTCAACAGAATTGTTTAAATAATGGAGAATTTAAATGAATTGTCCTGTATGTAAAGAGCCGATGATTGTACTGGAACTTGATGAGGTAGAGATAGACCATTGCATCTCGTGCGGCGGAATATGGCTTGATGGGGGTGAATTGGAGCTTTTGTTGGGAACTTCTACGGAAAAGGATAGGTTCCTTATTTCTTTTCAGGTAGATAAGCATACAAAAGAAAAAGTTAGAAACTGTCCTGTATGTTTAAAGAGAATGGACAAAGTTATCTATGGTAGCGAGAAAAATATCCTTATAGATAAATGCCGCCAGAATGACGGTATCTGGTTTGATTTGGGAGAACTTGAAAAAATAATTAAAATGGGAAGTTTTGGTAAAGAGAATAAAGTGTTGGATTTGCTCAAGGATATGTTCAAGAAATCGTAATTAGGTCCGCCTTCGCTTTTTGGGCTTCGGCGGACGAGGGAGGTTAATATGGGTATTGCAGTAATAGTCTTACTTGTAGTGGTTGTTGTGGTAGTTTTGTTTGTTGTGGGAATTTTCAATTCTCTCGTGGGTTTGAGGAATCAGGTTAAGAACGCGTGGTCTCAAATAGATGTGCAATTAAAAAGGCGGCATGACCTTATACCCAATCTGGTAGAAACGGCAAAAGGATATATGCAGCATGAAAGGGGAACACTTGAAAACATAACCAAAGCAAGAAGTGATGCAATGGGTGCCCAGAGTGTAGGTGATAAAGCTAAAGCTGAGGGTGCATTAAGCGGCGCTATGAGTAAATTTTTTCTCGTTGTGGAGAATTATCCGGACCTGAAAGCAAATCAAAACTTTTTGGCTGTTCAGGAAGAACTGACTTCTACGGAGAACAAAATAGCTTTTGCGCGGCAGAATTATAATGACCAGGTCCTTTTCTTTAACAACAAAATCCAGATGGTTCCTTCAAACATTATAGCCGGCATGTTCAGTTTCAAATCCGAAGAGTTCTTCCAAGTGGAAGACCAAAAGGAAAAAGCAGTCCCTAAAGTGAAATTTTAATTGGGGAAAACTGATTACACGGATTATTAGATACAGATTACACAGATTTTTTTCTTTCTTAATCACTGTAATCGTTTTTACCCTTAGAAATTCGTAGAATTTCAAGGACCAAAGTCCCTGAAATCTTTCCCCGTGGAATGCGGAGCATTCCCGGGACTTTAGTCCTCGCAATTTTTCCCTTAGAAATGCAAAGCATTTCAAGGACTAAGTACCCGAAATTTCTCTGAAATTTCAGGGTGCAAATTGCAGAGGGCAGATTTCTAGGGGGGAAATCTCCGTAATCATAATTGTTTTGATATATGTGGGAATTAATACGGGCGAATAAAAGAAAATCGATCATTCTTTTTTTAGCGATGGGCGTATGCCTTTTGCTGTTGGGGTATCTAATCGGTGCTTCTTTTTATCCTAAGGGCGGCGGTGTAATAGGTCTTTCAATCGCCGCAGGGCTCTGGTTTATCATGTCGCTTGTTAGTTACTTTTCAGGTGACCGTATAGTTTTGGCTATGAGCGGGGCAAAGGAAGTGACTCGGGAAATTCATCCGCAACTTTTTAATATTGTGGAAGAAATGAAAATCGCGGCAAATTTACCTGCAATGCCACGAGTTTACATAATAGACGACTCCGCCCCCAATGCTTTTGCTACAGGGACCAAACCCGATAAATGCGCTATTGCGGTGACTGCGGGACTTCTTTCAAGATTAAACAGGGATGAACTGCAGGGAGTTGTTGCGCATGAAATGTCGCACATAATAAATAGGGATGTTCTCTTTGTTACGTTCGCAGGAGTATTGCTTGGCAGCATTGTATTAATATCCAATATATTTTTGAGAAGTATGTTTTATTCTTCGCGTTCATCAAGGCGGTATCGTTCAGGTGGCAAGGGGGGAGGACAGGCTCAACTGATTATTTTAGCCGTTACTATACTTTTTGCCGTATTGGCTCCAATTTTTGCGCAGCTCCTTTACTTTGCATTATCAAGAAAAAGAGAATATTTAGCTGATGCATCGGCGGCCAGGTTAACCAGGTATCCTGAAGGATTGGCTTCCGCGCTTGAAAATATTTCTACGACACATCTTGATCTGTCTTCTGCAAATAAAGCCACTGCACCGATGTATATAGTGAACCCTCTAAAGAAATTAGGCGCAGTTGGGCTTTCAGATATGACCAGCACTCATCCACCTACTTCAGAGAGAATAAGAATACTGCGCAGTATATCCCATGGAGCGAACTATTCAAATTATCAGAAAGCTTTCTCTGCAGTTAAAGGAGGAGCTTCTATTATTCCTGCTTCGGGAATACAAGATTCCAAGGTTATACCTATACGCAAAGCTTCTGTTGAGCCGAAGCAGGAGCATACGAAAAAGAAAGACGCAAGAGAAATAGGCGACTTGATAAGAGCAGTTAATAAGTTTGCATTTTTGGTTTGCGCCTGCGGATTAAAGATTAAAATCCCGCCGGATTTCAAGAAAAATAGTATAGACTGTCCTAAGTGTGGTCGGCATATTGATGTTCCGTTTAAGGAGCTGGCAGCTATAGCTGCTGCCGGGGTTGTTATGTCGCCCGAAAAAAAGAAGGAAGAAGCAAAGAAACAAGCGGATTCCAAGCCCATTACTTATAAAAGAAAGGGAACTGGTTGGGAGAGTGTGCCTTGTTCGTGCGGAAGATTAATTCAGATTTCTCCTAAATTTTCGGGTTCACGTGTTGTTTGCAACGATTGCGGAAGAAAGATAAATATTGTAAACTAAAAGACAAATTAATAAACTTTATAAAAAGGAGGTATTATTATGGCGATGGACGAGAAGCAGGAAAAGATGTGGGCGATGCTGTGCCATATCGGCGCGATAGTTTTGGGATTTATTGCTCCTTTAGTTATATGGTTAGTGAAAAAGGATGAATCACCTCTTGTTAACGACCAGGGAAAAGAAGCGCTCAATTTTCAGATAACTATGACTATAGCTTTCATTGTTGCGGGTATGTTGATGGCTGTTTTTATTGGATTGATTTTAATGCCGGTTCTGGCAGTGTTTAATCTTACAATGTTAATAATTGCGGGCATCAAAGCCAACGAAGGTACAAAATACCGCTATCCTGTAAACATACGGTTTATAAAATAGTAGGTTATCTTAAATAAAAAACCCCGCTTCGATATAACATCGTAGCGGGGTGTAATTTTTATACTTTTAATTTGTGTTTTTAATATTTAATTTTTAATATTTTATTTCTCTTTTAACACCGCCTGTGCCGCGGCAAGACGCGCAATCGGGACTCTGAACGGTGAGCAGGAGACATAATTCATTCCTACCTTATGACAGAATTCAACCGAGGCAGGGTCGCCGCCGTGTTCGCCGCAAATGCCGACTTTAAGGTCTTTCTTTGTCGAGCGTCCTTTCTTTATTGCGATATCTACCAGTTGTCCGACGCCTTCTTCATCAATTGTCTGGAATGGGTCGTGCGCGAGGATGCCTTGGTCTATATATTCCGGCAGGAATGTGCCGGCATCATCTCTGCTGTAGCCGAATGTCATTTGGGTCAAGTCGTTTGTTCCGAAGGAGAAGAAAGCGGCTTCTTCAGCTACTTTATCTGCTGTTAATGCGGCTCGTGGTATTTCTATCATTGTTCCAACAGAATATTTGACTTCTACTCCATATTTTTCTATGACCTCTTTGGCAGTAGCTTCAACAACTTTTTTCTGGTTTACAAGTTCTGCTTTTGTACCGATTAAAGGAATCATAATTTCAGGATATACTTTTATTCCCTTCTTTGTAAGCTCGCAGGCGGCTTCTATAATTGCTCTTGCCTGCATTGCTGTTATCTCAGGGTAGGTAGTGCCCAACCTGCATCCCCTATGTCCAAGCATCGGGTTTAATTCGTGCAGCGAGTTAACCTTTGCCTTTACATCTTCAGCTGATATTCCAAGTTTGTCTGCAAGTTCTTTCTGGCTCTTATCATCCTGAGGCAGAAATTCGTGTAAGGGTGGGTCAAGGGTTCTTATTGTTACGGGTAGTCCATCCATTGCTTCGAATATGCCCATAAAATCTTTCTTCTGAAATGGAAGGAGTTTATCAAGGGCTTTCTTTCTGTCTTCTTTTGTATCTGCAAGAATCATTTCGCGCATTGGTGTTATTCTGTCAGGGCCAAAGAACATATGTTCTGTTCTGCATAACCCGATTCCCTGTGCGCCGAATTTGCGTGCCGTTGAAGCATCTTCTGGATTGTCGGCATTTGTTCTTACACCGAGTTTTCTTGTATCATCAGCCCATTGCATTAGTTGTTTGTATGAAGAATTACTTTCGGGATCTGCAGGCAGGAGTTCTAAAACACCTTTATAAACTATGCCCTTTGTTCCGTTTAATGTAACCCAGTCACCTTCTTTTACTTTTTCACCGTCAACGGTTAGTATTCTTTCTTTTGCATTTATATTCAAAGCTCCTGCGCCGACTATACAGCATTTACCCCAACCTCTTGCAACAAGTGCTGCGTGTGAAGTCATACCCCCTTTTGCTGTTAGGATTGCCTGCGCAGCATGCATTCCATGTACATCTTCGGGGCTTGTTTCGTTTCTTACAAGAATAACTTTTTTGCCATTTTTTGCCCAATCTTCTGCTGTATCCGAGGTGAATACAACCTGACCGTTTGCACCACCAGGGCCTGCCGGCAGTCCTGCTGCAAGTTTTTTAGCTGTCTTTTCTTTTTCAGGGTCTATCATAGGATGAAGTAGTTCATCCAATTGTTTAGGCCTTACTCTCATAATGGCTTCTTCTTTTGTGATAAGTTCTTCACTACACATATCAACAGCCATTTTTATTGCTGCTACACCATTTCTTTTACCTGTTCGTGTCTGCAGCATATATAAAGTGCCTTCCTGCATTGTGAACTCTATATCCTGCATATCTCTATAATGTTTTTCGAGTTTGTTTCGTATTTCAACAAGCTGGTTGTAAAGTTCAGGCATTAACGATTGAAGTGTTGGCATATCTTCCGATGACATTGTTTTTGATTCTTCGTTTATTGCCTGAGGTGTTCTGGTGCCCGCAACGACGTCTTCACCCTGTGCATTTACAAGAAATTCACCGTAGAATTTATTATCACCTGTAGCCGGGTTTCTGGTGAAAGCAACACCTGTTGCGGAATTATCTCCCATATTACCGAATACCATTGTTTGTACATTTACTGCTGTTCCCCATTCTTCGGGTATACCTTCAATTTTCCTGTAAGATTTAGCTCTCTTTCCATCCCAGGATTGAAAGACGGCTGATATAGCACCCCAAAGTTGTTGTTTTGCATCATCGGGAAATTCTTTTTTAAGTACTTCTTTTACTTTTGCCTTGAAAATTTCACAAAGTTTTTTCAGGTCTTCAGCATTAAGGTCGGTATCGTTTTTGACTCCCTTTGCTTTCTTCATGTTTTCCATTGCTTCTTCAAGCTGATGTCGTATGCCTTTGCCTTCTTCCGGTTCAATACCTGCGGATTTTTCCATAACTACATCGGAATACATCAT
>CAZNJA010000002.1:0-46714 GCA_964573245.1 uncultured bacterium | reverse complement strand
TGAAACTTGCTAGAAAGATTGGTTACCCGGTTATTATCAAAGCCGCAAAAGGCGGGGGCGGCAAAGGAATGAGGATAGCTTACAACGATGGTAGGCTTGTTTCTTTATTTATTGCCTGCCAAAGAGAAGTAGAAGTAGCGTTTGGAGACGCGAGTCTTTATATCGAAAAATTTATGCCCACTTCCCGTCATATAGAGGTCCAAGTGCTGGCAGACAAGAAAGGAAACGTGCTTACTCTTGGAGAAAGGGATTGCTCAATTCAGAGAAGATACCAGAAATTATTGGAAGAGTCCCCCTCGCCTGTTGTAAATGCCAAAGCAAGAAAGAAACTTTTCAAATATGCGGCGGAGGCGGTTAAAGCTATAAATTATACAAACGCGGGAACTGTGGAATTTCTCATGGATAAAGCGGGGCGGTTCTACTTTATGGAGATGAATACAAGGTTGCAAGTAGAGCATCCCGTAACAGAGATGGTTTGTAATATAGATATAGTAAAAGAACAAGTTCGCGTAGCTTTGGGCGAACTTATAAGATATTCTGCCGATGCGATCCAGCCCAAAGGATGGGCTATAGAATGCAGAATAAACGCTGAAGATGTCCATGCGGATTTTATGCCTTCTCCGGGCAAGGTAACAGACCTTCGTCTGCCGGGAGGACCTTTTGTAAGAGTTGATACTCATGTTTATAATGGTTATGTCATTCCTTCTTATTATGATTCTTTGTTGGCGAAATTAATTGTGTGGGGCAGAAACAGAAATGAAGCTATTGCCCGTATGAGAAGAGCTTTGGATGAATTTCGTATAGAGGGGGTAAGGACAACAATCCCATTTCATAAGCAGCTTATATCGCATCCCCTTTTTGTCAAAGGAGATGACTATTCGGAACTTCTCGACAAAATTTTAAGCAGGCAAAAAAAAGCTTCCGACCTGTAAAATAGGCGGATAAATCCTTGCCGCTGTTTTAGCGGCGGGAAAGGAGGGTTATGATGAGAGTATATAACGGTTTTATGTTGTTCTTAGCAACAGTGGTTTTTATATTGCTGGGAGTAAGTATGATTTTATTCAGCATGGACGTAATTACTATAGATTCCTTGGTCAAACAGCATGGCATAAAAATTCTCATTGTCGGCATTAGTTTTGTTTTGTTGGGAATCATAGAGATAATTATCTCGGTAAAAAATTTAAACAAGATGCCTGTAGTGGCGTTTAGTAATCCCTTGGGAGAAGTAAGGGTTGCGTATGACGCACTTGAAGGGTACGTAAAAAGTTTAAGTTCGGAGATTCACGAAATAAAAGATGCCAAACCGCAGGTAGTCGCAGGCAGAGATGGCATCGAAATTCATGCGCGTTTGGTCGTAGAAAGAGACGTAAACCTTCCCGAACTTACTTCTAAATTTCAAGATTTAGTGTCGCGATATGTCAAGGACGTAATGGGCATAGACAGCATTACTTCTATAAAAGTTTATGTGCAAAGAATTGCCACAAGAAAGGAACGATTATCTCAAGAGGAAAATATTTCCGAATAAGAAAGGCGTTGGTGTAATAAATTTGATATCACATAAGCAAGAGATTGAAAATATTTGTAAATTCACGAATTCTGTCTCCTTACCCCAATTTATTTTAATCCTTGATAGAGGAGGTTTTTGAGTTGTCTTTTAAAAATCAGTCTCTCAATAGTCGAAAAGATAAGAATACTTCCATCCCGCCGCAAAATTTTCGAGGTGATTCGGCTAAAGATGATAATGGCATTAACCGAACTTTGGACGTTTTCCCCATTCTTCCTTTAAGAGACGTGGTTGTATTCCCTTACATGCTTGTCCCGCTTCTTGTTGGCCGTAAAATGTCTATCAACGCCGTAGATATGGCATGGTCCAATAAAAGCAAAAAAATAGTTCTCGTTAGCCAAAAGAATCCATCTATAGAAAATATTATGCCCCAAAATTTATATAGGGTTGGGACTTTGGGGAAAATAATCCAGGTTGTTAGAATGGATGAGGGATATTTGAAGATCCTTGTGGAAGGATTAAGAAGAGTGAGAATAAAATCCTTTTCCAACGGAAAGAAAAAAGAACAGCCGATAACGGTGGAAGTATCTTATGAAGAAGCCGTCATGTCTTATCAGATGCTGGATTCCTCTATTCATACCGTTAGTCCTTCGTCATATACCACAAAAGAAAAGTTGCTTGTCAATCAGGTGAAAAACGAATTTAAACGCTATGCCAAACTAAATGCAAAAATGTCATCCCCGCGAATTCCTTTATCGGGACAGGGCGGGGGCGATTATGTGAATTCTATTCAGCAAATAGAGAGCGCAGGAAAACTGGCAGATGTAGTTTCCTCATATCTTCCATTAAAAACTCAGACTAAACAAAAGTTACTTGAGATGTTCTCTGTTTACATGAGATTGAATAAAGTCTTAGAACTGTTAAAAACTGAAATTGAAGTTGTGCAAGTTGAAGAAAAAATCCACGGAGCAGTTAAGGATAAGATACTTAGAACTCAAAAAGAATTTTATCTGCAGGAACAGATGAAAGCTATTCAAAAAGAGTTGGGAAAAGAAGACGACCCTGATATTTCCTCCCTAAAAGACAAAATACGCAAAAGTGCAATGCCCAAAGAAGTGGAAAAGAGGGCTTTTGCTGAAGTTGAAAAACTTTCTAAAATGATGAGCATTTCCCCCGAAGCTACGGTTATCCGCAATTATATTGAATGGCTAATTAATATGCCTTGGAAAAAAGAAACAAAGGATAATCTTGATATCAAAAGAGCTAAGAAAATTCTAAACGAAGACCATTATGGACTAGAAAAGGCGAAAGAAAGAATCCTGGAATATTTGGCGGTTAGAAAACTTGTCGGAGAACCCAAAGGCCCGATTTTGTGTTTCGCAGGACCTCCCGGAGTCGGAAAAACATCCATTGCCAAATCTATTGCCAGAGCTTTAGGCAGAAAATTCGTGCGAATTTCTTTGGGTGGTGTTAGGGACGAAGCTGAGATACGCGGACATAGGAGAACTTATATTGGCTCTTTGCCGGGTAAAATAGCGCAATCAATGGCAAAAGCAGGCAGCAAAAATCCTGTTTTTTTATTGGATGAAATAGATAAAATGAGCATGGATTTTAGGGGTGATCCTTCTGCAGCGCTACTGGAAGTGCTTGACCCAGAACAGAACAACCAATTCGGTGACCACTATTTAAATGTTGATTTAGACCTTTCAAAAGTTATGTTTATAACCACTGCCAATACCGAGTATTCTATACCGTATTCTCTTTTGGACCGCATGGAAATAATGGATTTCGACGGATATTCCGAAGAAGAAAAAAAACATATTGCTCTTAAGTTTCTAATGCCGAAATTACAAAAAGCGCACGGTTTCAAGAAAAATGAAATAGTCATATCTAACGAAGCACTCCGTAAAATAATAAGATATTATACGCGCGAGGCCGGAGTAAGAAATTTGGAAAGAGAACTTTCTGCTATTTTAAGAAAAATAGCGAGAATAAAAGTAGAAACAAAGCATAAAAGAAAGTTTGCTATTGACGAAAAGATGGTTGAAAAACTTCTATTGCCTCCACGTTATCATCATCTTGTAGCGGAGGAGAAAGACGAAAAGGGAGTTGCCATCGGCCTTGCTGTAAGCCAAACCGGAGGAGAGATTCTTCCTGTTGAAGCAACTGTTATGGAAGGCAGGGGAAAACTTATACTAACGGGACAATTAGGGGAAGTAATGCAAGAATCTGCTCAAGCGGCTTTGTCATATATTCGTTCGCATAAAGGAAAGTTGAAACTGAAGAAGGGTTTTTATAAAGATATAGATATTCATGTCCATGTTCCGGAGGGTGCTATTCCCAAAGATGGTCCTTCCGCCGGCATTGCAATGGCAGTTGCGATAGCTTCGGCGCTGGCTAAAAAATACGTCAGGAAAAAAGTGGCTATGACGGGAGAAATTACGTTAAGAGGCAAGGTTCTTCCCGTGGGAGGCATAAAAGGCAAGGTTTTGGCGGCTTACCGAAACGGGATTAAAGATATAATTCTTCCCAGAGAAAACGAGAAAGATTTGATAGAAATTCCCGCTTATATAAAAAAGAATATCAATTTCGTATTAGTGGAAGAAATCGGTCAAGTTTTCGAGAAAATATTTGCTTTGTAGAAAATAATTTGGTTGGGTTAGAAAGGCATACTGAAATATTATAAAAAATAAAAATAGATTCTTTTTACAAGAGTCGAAAATTATAACTTTATAAGGTTTTGCTAAGAAGGTGTTACCTAAATATGTGTTGTGACTTTTTACCTTTTTTAAGGTCTGATGTTCCACCCGTTACTTGCTGTCTGCTTATTGTTTTACTTGGGCTTGTCTTCTTTTTCATTTTTATCCGTCATAAAGCACACAAAGAGTCAAAAATAATTCGCACGGTTATTAAACTTTTACCCCGCCGCTTGGCAAAAAGCATCAGAAGAAGGGAAATAAGACGGATAATCAGAGAAAAAAATAAAGTAGTTTTAGACAGATTCAATAGGTTAATACAGAATTGTCCAATTTTGGATTTTGAAGAAAATATTACTCTGGATGAATTTTTCGACAAAGTTGCACATGTTTTAAACAGTAGATTGAATATAGACCATAATAGAATTTGTAAATTGTTATGGATAAGGGAAAGACATTTCTCAACGGCTATTATTCCGGGTTTGGCCATCCCGCATCTTATAATTCCCGGCAAAAATATATTTGACGTGGTTTTGGCAAGATGCAAAAAAGGCATAATTTTCAGCAAAGAATCTCCTCCTGTGAATATAGCATTTATACTTATAGGGACAAGGGACGAAAGGAATTTTCATCTTAAAGCCCTTGCGTCTATTGCCCAAATAGCCCAAGACAAAGAATTTAAAGAAAGGTGTTTAAGGGCAGAAACAACCGAGGATTTTAGAAGAGTAATTCTACTTTCAAAAAGAAACCGTAATTGATTTATGATTAAAGCGATTATTTTGGATTGGGGTGGAGTATTGATTGAAAATCCCGTGCCAGGATTTATGGCGTATTGTTCCAAATATTTTAACGTGCCCGAAAAAGTTTTCATTAAAACAGCTTCAAGATTCTACGAGGATTTTGCAAAGGGAAAAATTACCGAAAATACATTTTGGAAAAAGGTTTGTTTATGCCTAAATGTTGCAGAACCGTTCATTGATTCACTCTTAAGCGAAGCGTTCAGTTCTGTTTATTCGGAAAAGGATGACGTTATTTCATTTGTTTCTTCCTTGAAAGACAAAGGATATAGAATCGCGCTTTTATCGAATACAGAAACGCCTATGGTGGATTTTTTCCGCGACAAAAATTATGGTTTTTTCGATTTGACGGTTTTTTCCTGCGTTGAAGGCGTGATTAAACCCGATAAAAAAATTTACGAGCATACTTTAGGAAAATTGCGGGTGAAACCGCATGAAGCGGTTTTCATAGACGATAAAGAAGAAAATATTCTTGCGGCAAAAGATTTGGGAATGAATACAATCTTGTTTGAAAACACAGAACAATTCAAAGCAGAACTTTTGTCTTTATTGTAGTTTCATCCTTTTTTGTTGAAAAACAATTTTTTTATGTAAGGGAATTTACCATATAAGATATCTTTCATCGTTTCGTAATTTTCGAGTTTAGGATTTTCTTTCAATAAACTTTCCGCATCTTCCCGCGCTTGTTCAAGCAGTTTAAGGTCTTTTGATATGTCGCCCAATTTTATTTCCGGGAAGCCGTGTTGTTTTGTCCCGAGCATTTCCCCTGGTCCGCGAATTTGCAAATCTTCCTGCGCAATTTCAAATCCGTCTGAAGTAGAAGTCATTGCTTTAAGCCGCTTTCTGCCTTCTTCCGTTTTTGGGGTGGAAACGAGGATGCAGTAAGAGTTATATTCGCCTCTTCCTACTCTGCCGCGCAGTTGATGAAGTTGGGCAAGCCCGAACCTTTCGGCGTTCAGAACAACCATTACAGTTGCCGAAGGAATATCTATCCCCACTTCTATTAGAGATGTTGCCACAAGGATATCTGTTTTTTTGTTGCGGAAACCTTTCATTATTTTTTGTTGCTGGTCTTTTTTTATTCTGCCGTGTAAAAGAGAAAGTTTATAGGAAGGGAAAATATTTTCTTTAAGAAATTCGAAAGTTTTGGTGGCGGCATCGGCTTGCAGTTTTTCGGATTTCTCGATAAGCGGCGTTACTATAAACGCCTGATGCCTTTTATCCAATTCTTCTTTTATAAAATCGTAGACTTTATCCTTATTACTTTCCTCGAGCCAGAAGGTTAAGGTTTGGGTTCGGCCCGGGGGCAACTCATTAAGTGTTGATATATCCATATCCCCATATAAGGCCAAGGCCAACGAACGTGGAATTGGCGTTGCGCTCATTATTAATATCTCCGGCTTTTGTTTGAATATTTCCTCAAAATGCGCTCTTTGTAATACGCCGAATTTATGCTCTTCGTCTATTACTGCGACTCCCAAATTTTTAAATTTAACATTTTCTTGCAGTAAAGCATGGGTTCCGATTAAAATATCTATATTTCCTTCCCGCAACTTTTTGAAAATGTTTTTTCTCTCCTTTTCTTTTTGTCCGGCTATGAGAACCCCGATTTCCATCCCCAAGGGCACAGCAAATCTTTGCAGTGTTAAATAGTGCTGTTCGGCAAGGACCGCTGTGGGAGCCATTATTGCGGATTGATAACCGCTGTCTTTTGCAAGCAGCATTGCTCCAAGTGCTATTACCGTTTTGCCTGAGCCGACTTCACCGTGCAGGAGTCTTATCATACGTTGTTCTGAAGTCATATCTTCTTTTATTCTGCTTAGGACTTTTTTCTGGGAACCGGTTAAAGAAAACGGCAGGATTTCTTCCATCTTTCTTATTAAATCGCCGCCGTCTTCAAATTTCGTTTTTTTAAATTCTTTTTTCATCTTTCTCATAAACAAAAGCCCCAACTGCAGAAACAGGAATTCTTCGTATATAAATCTACTTCGCGCTTTTTCCTCCTCTTCTATACTATCGGGAAAATGTATTTGTCTTGTAGATTCTTTAAAGTCCATAAGTTCTCTTGTCTTAACCAAATTTGCAGGCAGGTATTCTGCCAGAAAATCTTCTGATTCTTTAAGCACTCTGTCCACCAAAGTTCTCAAGTATCGCATTCCTATGCCTTTGGTGAGGGGATATAAAGGCACAATTCTTCCCGTATGCACAGGGTCGTTCTTTTCCGATAATTCAAAGGTAGGATGCGCTATTTGTTTGCCTGTAAAATCTGTCACTCTACCGGACAAAATTATCTCTTTACCCATGGGGAGCAGATTTTTCATATACGGTTGGTTAAACCATACGCCTGTAATTTTGCCGCTGCCGTCGTCAATAATTGCTTTTGTAAGTTTAGTTCTTCCATATCTGATACTATCATCCCTTGCCCTTATTTCTCCCTTTAGAGTAACATAATCCCCTACCTTTGTTTCCGCAATCTTGATGAATTTTGAGCGGTCTTCATACCGATAAGGAAAATGCGTCAATAAATCTCTGGCCATGTTAATTCCCATTTTTTTTAAAATGGCGGCCCTTTTTGGTCCTACACCTTTAACATACTGAATGTCTTTTTCCAAAAAAACCAATGATTTGGCTTCGTTTAATAATTTTTTGCTTTTTTGGAATATTTTTTCCCGCGCGTCTATGTTCTGCAAAGCGTAATCTTTGAAAATAGTTTTTAAACTTCTCAACCTTTTTAACGAAGACCTGGGTTGCGGCAACTCCAACGCTTTATCCAACCAGTGATTTACATAATGACTAAACGAAGGACTGCAGGAATGATTATTAAAATTATATTTCTGTTCAAGTCGAAAAGGCCGCTCTAACTTGGAGATAATATCGACAAAAGAGAATGGTTTGTTTTTAGAAAGCATTATTGATTTTGGAATAGTTCTAATCCCTTTTTTAAACCCGGGTCGTTATCTCCAGAAAAATCCTCTTTGGATGCTTTGACAAAAATATCCGGCTGAATTCCTTTTTCTTCTAACGGAGTTCCATCAGGCAATAAATCTATCCATTGAGGAATACCAACAGATACCTTAACAGGTAAGTTAAGCTCTATGAATGTAGGGTTTCCTGAAGAGCCAGCGGTGCGGTCTCCCACAAGAGTTACCTGAGGAAGTTCATTTAAAGCCGAGACAAAGGATTCGTTACTACTGGCACAGCCTTGACCGATAAGGAGAATAATCGGCTTAGAGTAATAAATTCCTTCTTCATTGGGTTCCAAGATACGGTCATAGGGTTCGGTTAGATCGGTATGAAGGGGCCCATTACGGAATTGGCTCCTTGCATAGACTACAGGTTTATCCGTAAATAAAGCTGCTACTTCCCTTGCCAAAGGTTCGTTTCCTCCATAGTTAGCGCGAACATCAACAATCATACCTCTGAAATTAATGATATCGGGAAAAAGCTTTTTAAATTCTTCAATATCATTTTCTATGCCCGTATTCCAAGAAGTAAAAGCAACATAAACGAGGCTATCGTTGGTTTTTCCAAGTAATATACTATTACCAACTTGTTCAATGGATTCCATATATTTGCGTAAGGATTTTAAATTATAATTACTATAATTTATTTCTGGGTTGTAAGTATCATAAGTATCCCGTTGCCCTTCAGGTGTATTTATCCAGATATGTTCATCTTTAAGTTGAGAGAGCATTTCTTTGATAATGTCGAGAAATTCACTCACTGTCGTTGCCTGTGAAGCTCGAGACTCATACTGTTCCTTAATAACATTCCAGTCAATACCTTTTCTCACAAAGGAAGGATAGATTCGGTCAAAATTAGACCAGATGAGTTCAAAGTTTTCTTTTGCTTGAGAAGGGTCAATTTTAATATCAAGGAGAGAAGGAGCAGATAGAGCTCCAAGGGAAAAAAGCCCTAGAGGACTTTTCTCACCTGATTTTAAAAATGAAAATGGGTCTTGGGCATTATTGTCTTTCACCCAACAACTGAAACGTTTTCCTTGAGGAGTATCTATATCTATAGAATAGTTTGCAGGTTTTGGGATAAGGACATTCCAAGTACCTTTCCCTGCGCTAGAACAGCACCAGTTCCAGATTTTATATTTAACAACCTTAACAGCTTGAGAAAATTGTTCACTGTTTTCAGAATTTTCTATAAATGCTCCGGAGAATATATTGCCCAGTTCATCGGTATGAAAACGCGTATAGAGACTAATCGCTGGTATTTTCTTCCATCCGGTTGACTCTTTTGCAAAGACTAATAGCTTTCTTTTAGGCAGAATAACGGCAGCTGTAGCTCCGCGAGGAGTATAGCCGATTAGAAGGTACCCATCCTCCAGTTCTATCTTTAGATTCTCTGCTGGTTCCCATGACCAGTTCTTCAAGCGGTAAAAATCTTTCTCAGAATAGGATAGTTCGTATTCCTCTAAATCATAGCCATCAATTAGGGGAATACGCTGTTCAGCTTTTTCACGAAGGGGGGGGAAAGATGCCGGATAGCGGGAAGCAAGATAAGAATTAACATTTGGTGTTGTTTCTTTAACAGCGGAAAGATGAGAGCATCCTTGGAGAAAAAGTACTGATGTAATACCAAGGACTACAATTAAAGCAAGTTGTTTTCTTTCAATCATCTTACATATTAAAACTATTCCCGAAGTATAACTCTCGAGCTTTTTGGTTGGCAAGGAGTTCTTTTGGATGGCCTTCACAGGTTATACTGCCTCCGGAAATAAGATATGCTCTGTCGGTAATTTTTAGTGTGTCCTGTACATTATGGTCGGTGATAAGTATGCCCATGCCTTTATTTTTAAGTGAGTTGAGAATGTTTTGTATGTCCTGAACTCCAAGAGGGTCTATTCCTGTAAACGGTTCATCAAGCAAGAGGAATTTAGGTCCCAAGAGAAGAATTCTTCCAATCTCGACTTTTCGCCTTTCGCCTCCTGAGAGAAGGTATGATATTCGTTGTCTTATCTTTTCAAGCCCCATCTCTTTGAGTTTATCTTGCATTTTTTCCTGCTTTTTGGCTTTGGATAATGGCAGAAATTCTAATATTGCTTTAAAATTTTGTTCTACACTTAATTTTCTAAATACGGAACTTTCCTGCGGAAGATAGCCTACTCCTTTTCGCGCTCTTAAATATAAAGGAAACTGTGAAAGATTTTTATCGTTTAATCTAACTTCTCCGCTATCTGGCTTGTAGAGCCCCACCATCAATCGGAAGGTAGTTGTTTTTCCTGCGCCGTTGGGGCCCAAAAGCCCGACGATTTCGCCTTTATTAACTTTTAAAGATACATCGTTAACTATCTTTTTCCTTCCTAGAAATTTAATAAGGTTTTTGCCTTCCAGTTGCATAGTTATCATAGTTATTAGACCATAGACATTAGATATTGGACTTTCTTTTAGTCTGTGGTCTAGTGTCTATTATCTAAAGTTATTCTTTTTCGCTGCCCGCCTGAATTTCTCCTCTTACCCCTTTTGTAATATTGATAATTTCTTTTTCTGTGTCAAAGATGATTTCTTCTCCGTTAAAGGTTGCCTTATCGGAGGAAATCCATGCTTCTTGTTTCAGGATAAGGAGATTTTGACTAGGGTGTATCTCTATTATTTTCCCACTGCCTTTTTGTTTTTCTCTTGTCAAGATGGCATTCCCCTCTGCCATGATTTTTTCTACTTCATCTTTTTCATTAAAAAATATAGTCATTTTCAGGCAGCCGATTTCTCCCTCCTCGCCTTTCATAATAACATTGCCAGTGAATATGGCCGTTTTGGCATCATATTCCCATCTTAGAGAATCCGCACTAATCTGGCGCTTAGGTAAGATTTTTTTATCTGTTATTGAAATATCTTCGGCGTGTGTTATAGATAAAGCGCATAAAACAAAAGCCAGTATCGAAAATATTAAGATATAATTTTTTTTCATCGTTAATTAATCCGCATTGTAACATCATTCTTGATAAACAGAATGTCTCCGGATGGTGCAAATTCTATCCCTTTGCCTTTAATGAGCCATTTTTCCGATTCTACTTCTACTTTGTCTTGGCTGCGCATCGTTTCGGATACAGAATCCCATAATAAACTTTCACATTTTATGTTTGCATCCAAATAGCCTATTATCTGTACATTGTTCTCTAAATATATTTCATCTTTTTTGCCTGTTGCATTAATGGTTGGATTATCTAATGAAACATTTTCTTTCACCAACCCATCATCCGCTTTTATCGTGAAAGAGTCTTTGTCTTCGGGATAGAATTGCACTTTTACCCCTTTAAGTATTTTTTGATTTTCTTCGAATCTTGCCCAGTCAGCTTCAATCTTCCATTTGATAACTTCTCCTTCCATTTTTCTTGCCCTGAACCCTTCGGTTACAGATTGAGCAAAAAGCAAGGTTAAGGATAAAGGCGGAAGTAAAAAAAGATATAAAAATACAACTTTATTAAAAATTAAAAATTTTTGAACCTTGGATGTTTTTTTATTCACTTTTTATGATTTTTGAGTTGGGGAGTATTGCTCCCACAGAAATAATAAATCCCATCGCATCTTCTACGGAAATGTCAAGAGGGATAACATCTTTTTCCGGCAGTATAAGCAAAAACCCACTTGTTGGATTAGGAGATGTGGGCAGAAAAACACTTATGTGAGGTTCATCGCTTTTGGAAGAGATTCCATTTTTTATAGTCGACGTTATAAACCCTATATAATATATGCCCTTGTGAGGGTATTCCAATAGAACAACTTTCTGAAGAACTTTTAATTTTTGTCCCAAGAAAATTTGGGACATTTTCTTTACAGTTTCATATACCCATTTTACGACAGGGATTCTATATATGAGTTTTTCCGTTAGATTCAGCAGTTTCTTACCAAAAACGTTTCTTGCGGTAATGCCTATCATAATTACCACGAAAATACTTAAAATAATTATGAGTATTGACCAGAAAGCCTTTGTGAACAAAGATGTATTTGCAGGAAGCAACTTCAGCGAAAGTAAAACAATCTTGGATGAAAAAAACCATAAAACCCAAAGGGTAACGGCTATAGGAAAAATTATGAATAACCCTGTTATAAAATTGTTTCTTAATCCTCTTGTTATATGTCCGCCGACTTTTTGTTCCATTTTAATTTTCCTCCGAAAAACCTATTTATTTTTTTGCCTTGCCTCTTTTAATAACGCAAGAATTTTTTCCTGCTTGTTCCACATCCTTTTTTTCGCACTGGAGTTGTCATCGGTCTGTCCCAAAAGATGTAGAACGCCGTGAATTACCAACCTTGAAATCTCATCCTCTAATTTTTCCTTATATGTTTTTGCTTGCTCTTTTGCTTGAGTGAATGAAATCGCGATGTCCCCCAGATACGGAGAACGTTTTTCCCCAAAAGGGAAAGCGAGCACATCCGTGGGGCTATCGGTATTTCTAAACTTTTTGTTAAGTTCTCGTATTTTTTGCTCATTTGTTATAAGAATATTAAAAGTTTTGTCTTTTTGTCTCATAAAAGATAAAACTTTTTCACAGGCTTCAACTATTATATTTCTGTATTTTTCGGCTTCTTTATTTCTTTGTATTTGAATGGTTGCCTTTATCAGTTGCATCTTTTTGCCCATTTATTTGTTCTGAAGACGGATATTTGATTCGGCTATGAAAAGTCCCCGTGAGGGTCTGAATAAAACTTTTTTGGATCGCATCTAAGTCATTAAGGTTAAGTTGCGATTCGTCCAGCTGTCTTGCAGTGAGTTTTTCTTTTATCAAGTTCTCCACCAGATTTCTTATTCTCGTCGGCGACGGGTCTTCAAGTGTACGCGAAGCCGCCTCTACTATATCTGCCAGCATTACGATTGCGGCTTCTTTACTTTGAGGTTTGGGGCCAGGGTAGCGAAAAGATTCTTCTTTGACCATGCCGTTGGAATCTTTTTTTAGGGCTTCTTGATAGAAAAAAGAAGTAAAGGTTGTTCCGTGATGTTGCTGTATAATATCTCGAATTTCTTTTGGCAGTTTATATTTATTTGCCAGTTGGACTCCTTCTTTTACATGAGAAATGAGGATCAAACTGGAAAGCGCGGGGTTTACTTTTTCGTGTTTGCTCTTGGAATTTAGACTTAGATTTTCTACGAAATAAGGCGGATTTTTTACTTTCCCTATGTCATGATAATAGGCGCCGATTTTAGCAAGCAGTGAGTTTGCATTTACTTTTTCTGCCGCTGCCTCTGCCAGATTTGCAACCATTAAACATGATTGATAACTCCCCGGCGCTTTTTCTCTCAAGTTCATCAAAAGAGGATGATTTAGATGTAATAATTCAATAAGTTTCGCATTGGTGATTTTCCCCGAAAAGTTTTCCAAGAACGGAAGGATTTCCAACGCAAGAAAAGATGAAATCAAAGCGCTGCCTATTACATATAAACATTGTATGGATATCTTTTCTGCAGTCCATTGGTGCAAAAATCCCCAACTTGTTATGAATACTGCGCCCATAATTCCCGTTGCTATGCCTATCTTAAATAAATCCTTTTGTTTTTTTATTAGTGACATTGCTAAAGAAGCCACTGTGCCCATTATCATAAAATTTAAGACAATATCTATTCTGAAATTTGATATAAACCCGATAAGCCCACCCAACATTATTATGCACACCAGCGCCGTGTGCCCATTTACAAACGAGGCGAGAAGCATTCCAGCCAAAGTCGCAGGGATGGCATATTCGGAAATGTTTGCGTAAAGAATTCCGCGCGCTATTAAAAGAATGCTGAAATTGATGAGACAAAAAGTGAAAAGTTTACGCGGCTGTCGTGCAATTAAAATGTTGTATTTGTGAAGATGAAACACTGATATAAAAGATAAAAGAAATACATAAAATACCACTGCTAATATTCGGAAAATGTTTTGGGTGATATTTTGCAGTAGGCCCATTGACAATAAGACAAGCGCAAACGTGGCTATATAAAAAATGATACTGATTAGCCACAAGTTGATTTTTCTTATGGACTCCAGTGGTTTTCTGAAAAATTT
This sequence comes from uncultured bacterium, assembly GCA_964573245.1. Lineage (GTDB taxonomy): Bacteria > CAIJMQ01 > CAIJMQ01 > CAIJMQ01 > CAIJMQ01 > CAZNJA01. The sequence continues at coordinate 32,722 of CAZNJA010000002.1, read as the reverse complement.
AAGTCTTTTCTTTATGGTAGAGTAAATTTTTCCTATTGCTCCGTCTCTTGAACGGGCAAGTCTTGTATTAACTTGATTTGTTGTTTTTTTGTTTGTCATAAGCTCTTATAATTTCCTGCACTAACTTGTGTCTAACAACGTCTTTTTCCGTAAAATATACGAATTCGATGCCTTTTATGTCTTGAAGAATATATTGAACTTCTACAAGTCCAGAAGCGATGCCTTCAGATAAATCGATTTGCGTAATATCTCCGGTAACTATGACTTTGGAATCAAAACCAAGACGTGTTAAAAACATTTTCATTTGTTCGGGCGTGGAGTTTTGCGCTTCGTCCAGAACAATAAAAGAGTCGTTGAAGGTTCTACCTCTCATGTATGCAAGTGGAGCTATTTCTATTATATTTCTCTGCAAATATTGATGCAATTTTTCTGCTTCCAGCATTTCATATAGAGCATCGTAAAGCGGGCGAAGATACGGATTTATTTTTTCTTGCAAGTCGCCGGGGAGAAAACCCAGTTTTTCTCCGGCTTCCACTGCGGGACGCACCAGAATTACTCTACCCGTTTTTTTATTTGCCAAATAATTCACTGCCATAGCCATTGCGAGATATGTTTTGCCTGTTCCGGCCGGGCCTATAGAGAAAACAATTTCGTTTTCCTTCATTGCTTCCACATATTTTTTTTGGGCTAAATTTTTGGGAACAATATATTTCTTGTTGGTCCCGTAAGGGAGTGAGTTTCCGACGGGATTTGTAGAAACCTCTATCTTGTCTTTTAATATTTCTTCCAAATTGGTTCCTTTCTCTTTTGTATTCGTTTCTTGCATAGCGAAAAGGATATCATCTTCCGTTATGAAATTGGCGTTTTTGTATAAGGACAGCATCCTGTTTATAAATTCTTTGGTTTTGGATACATCTTCGGGTTTTCCTTTTATGGCTATGTCGTCGCCTCTGCCTATAATGGAGATATTGAATTCTTTTTCCAAACGATGCAATAGTTTATCGTTTCTTCCAAGTATTTTTAAAGTCTGTTCTTTATTGGCAAGAGAAATTTTTTGCGTGGTTGTTTTTAGCATCGTTCAATAAGATATTAGAAAAGAGACGAAGATAAGTCAACTGTATAGCTTCCAAATCATAAATTCCAAGTACTAATCATCAAATAATATCCAATAATCAATAACCAAAATTCCAAACGGATACTTTTGAATATTGGAATTTATTTGTGGTTTGGTGCCTGTGATTTGGAATTCACACCAGGTGTTTCGCTACCAAATCGCCTACTTCAGAAGTTGTATATCCCATTTTCCCAGCACTTAATGATTTTAGTTTTTCGCGGACAATCTTTATTACGGCATTCTCTATTGCTTGGGCGGCTTTTATCTGTCCCAAAGTTTCCAGCATCATAGCCCCGGCACAGATTGCAGCCAAAGGATTTATTACGTTTTTTCCCGTATATTTAGGAGCGCTTCCGCCAATCGGTTCGAACATAGAAATGCCTTCAGGGTTAATGTTGCCGCCTGCGGCGATTCCCATTCCGCCCTGAATCATAGCGCCCAAATCAGTTATTATGTCACCGAACATATTATCAGTAACGATAACATCGAACCACTCGGGATTTTTAACGAACCACATTGTTGTAGCGTCAACATGCGCGTAATCGGTTTTAATATCGGGATATTCTTTTGCCACTTCGTTGAAAGTCCTCATCCAAAGGTCCCATGCGAAAGTTAGAACGTTCGTTTTGCCGCATAATGTAAGTTTTTTGCCCTTGTTCCTTTTTCTCGTAAATTCGAAAGCATATCGTATACAGCGTTCAACCCCCTTGCGGGTATTATATGAAATCTGTGTTGCCACTTCCTCTTTAGTTCCTTTATTCTTGAATTCGCCTATGCTTTTATAAAGTCCTTCGGAATTTTCCCTCACAACGACAAAATCGATATCTTCAGGTTTCTTGTCTTTCAACGGACAAAATGTTTCATTATAAAGTTTTATGGGGCGAAGATTTATATACTGGTCCAAAGAAAATCTCAAATTCAAAAGGATTCCAGTCTCCAGTATCCCAGGTTTTACATCGGGGTGGCCTATGGCACCCAAATATATCGCAGAATATTGTTTTAATTCCTCGATATCCTCTTTGTCCAATGTCTTACCGGTTTTCAGATACCTTTCACCGCCAAAATCAAATGTTTTTGTTTCGTAATCAAATCCAAACTTCTTGCTTGCCGCTTCTATTACTTTTATTCCTTCCCTGATAACTTCGGGTCCTGTTCCATCTCCCGGAATAACCGCAACTTTGTATTTTTTCATATATTCCCTCTCTTTTTTACCTTGCAGACTTTATTTTTAAGCCGATATTATCAGGAATAAATCCTTTTTAGTCAAGCGGCTAAACAAAGGGGAGTTTATAATGATACAGACCTTGTGTTAAAATTAGCGCACTATGGATGATATAAGAGCTAAATTGGCAAGTTTTAAAGATAAGTTAAGAGACATACGGGGGCTTCTTTGACTTAGGAAACAAGGGAAAGGAAATTGACCGGTTAAGCAAGGAGTCTGAAAAAGATGGCCTTTGGCAGGATGTTGAGAGCGCGAAAAAGGTAATGAAAAAACTTGATTCGCTTAAAGGAGAACAAATTAAATGGAATAAATTGCACAAAAAAATAGAAGATGTGGAAGTTTTAAATCAATTAGCGCAAGAAGAAGAAGATAAAGAAACATCGCAGGAAGTTTCAGCCGAACTTGCAAAAATAGAAAAGGAAATTGAAAGATGGCAGTTAGAAGTTTTATTGGCTGACACTTACGATAAAAATGGCTGTTTCCTTATGATAAAACCCGGAGCGGGAGGCACGGAATCCTGCGACTGGGCACAGATGCTGCTTCGGATGTATATAAGATGGGCGGAGCGAAACGATATGTCAGCGGAAGTTGTGGATGTCAGCCTGGGAGATGAAGCGGGGATTAAATATGCAAGTTTGCGATTTCCAAAGGATTTCTCTTACGGTTATTTGAAAAGCGAAAAAGGGATACACAGGTTGGTTAGAATTTCTCCGTTTGACGCCGCCAAGAGAAGGCATACTTCTTTTGCGGCGGTTGAAGTTATTCCAAAAATCGATGAGGGGTTGGAAGTAGAAATCAATGACGCTGACTTGAAAATCGATACTTTTCGCTCTTCTGGCCCTGGGGGTCAGCATGTGAACAAAACCGATTCCGCGGTCAGGATAACACATACCCCAACAAGCATAGTCGCTAGTGCTCAATCAGAAAAATCCCAGCACCAGAATAAGCATATTGCTATGGAAATGCTGAAATCGCGGCTTTATCAGCATTTTCAGGCGCTCGAAAAAGAGAAACAGAAGAAACTTGTCGGTGAAAAAAAAGATATCCAGTGGGGAAATCAAATACGAAGTTATGTCCTTTATCCTTATACGCTGGTTAAAGACCATCGCACCGGCACCGAGCAGACGAATGCCGACGATGTGTTAGATGGGAATATAGACCCCTTTATTTTTGATTATCTAAGAGGGAAGAAAATTAAATAATGATTACACATCTGCCCATCCCGACGTTACGTTGGGACAAGCAGGCGGGGATTTTTAAAAAGATAATATGGTTATGGATTATATAAAAATAGATTCTAAAAAGTTGGAGAAGGATGTAGTTTCAAAAGCCGTATCGGTCCTGAAAAACGGCGGAGTAGTAGCTTTGCCTACGGAAACGGTCTACGGCCTGGCAGGAGACCTGTTTTCTAAGAAGGCGGTGAGAAAAATATATAAAATCAAGAGCAGGAATTTTTCCAAACCTTTGTCTGTTTTTGTTCCGGACATCGAAAGCGTGAGTTTATATGTTGAAAAGTTGCCGGATTTTGCATATAAGTTAATGAGAACATTTTGTCCGGGACCTTTAACGGTGGTGCTTAAGAAAAAAATCGGACTGGATGTACCCTTTCAAACCGAAGCGTTGGGATTTAGAATCCCGGACCATTTTGTGCCGCTTGCTTTATTAAAAGAATACAGCCCGTTGGTTTCGACAAGCGCAAATACTTCGGGTGAAAAAGATGCTTTAAACACAGAAGAAGTCAAAGGGTATTTTGATGGTAAGATCGACCTGATTTTAGACGGGGGGCAAACAATTTGGGGGATGCCTTCCACAGTAATTGACTGCACGGGAAATTCGCCAAAATTAATCAGAGAAGGTAAAATAAAAAAAGAGGATATAGAAAGAATAATTAATGTATAGGAGGATATTTTACAATGGACACTAATATTTCCGTTGCTTTGGGAAGCGACCATGCCGGATTCAAATACAAGGAGGCGATTAAGAAATATCTAATTGAAAAGGGTATTGAAGTGCTAGATTTCGGTACTGATTCGGACCAGCCGTGCGATTATCCGAATTTTGTCAGACCGACGGCGGAAGCGGTTGCAAAGGGGAAGGCGGATTACGGCATTGTATTCGGTGGTTCCGGCAACGGAGAAGCTATTGTTGCTAACAAAATCAAAGGCATTCGTTGCTCCTTATGCTGGAGTTATGACACGGCAAAATGGGCGAGAGGTCACAATAACGCGAATGTTCTTGCAATTGGACAGAGAACCATTTCACTTGAGCTGGCAATTCAGATTGTTGATATGTGGCTTTCGACCCCATTCGACGGCGGAAGGCATCAAAGAAGGGTTGATTTAATAAGTGAAATAGAAAATAAATGCTGTTAGAGGTATAATCTAAAGGCAAAAGTAAAAATTAAAAAGTAAAAATGCAAAATGACAAATTAAAGTTCAAAATGAGAAACTGGATTCTTGATACTAAATGCTCGATACCAGAAAAAGCTAATAACAGAACTTTGTCAGCGCGGGTTTTCCTATTTAAATTTTAATATTTGATTTTTGATATTTAATTTTAAAATAAGGGGTGAAGATGGACCAGAAAATATATTTGAACGGCGAATTTGTCTCAAGAGGAGAAGCAAAAATTTCCGTTTATGACCACGGTCTTCTTTACGGAGACGGTGTTTTTGAAGGATTAAGGACGTATAACGGCAGAATATTTAAATTGCGGGAACATATAGACAGATTATATAAATCCGCAAAATATATTTGCCTCAATATACCGTTTACAAAAGAAAAACTTATTGAAGCTACTATAAAAACAGCGCGTATCAACGGTCAAAAGGACTGTTATATAAGAATTGTGGTAACAAGAGGTGAAGGCGATTTGGGGCTTGCTCCCGAGAAGTGTAAAAATGCGACGATATTTGTTATTGTAGGTAAGATAGAACTGTATCCTGAGAAATTTTGCAGAGGAGGTATTGAGATAATTACGGTTCCTACCCAACGAAACAATTCGCAGAACTTAGACCCTCAGGTGAAATCCCTGAATTATCTAAATAATGTATTGGCGAATATAGAGGCAAAAAATGCCGGTTTTAAAGAGGCGATAATGTTAAATCGGGAAGGTTTTGTAACCGAATGCACGGCAGATAATGTTTTTATAATCGAGAATGATGTTTTAAAAACCCCCTCCACGCATATGGGTGTTCTTGACGGGATAACAAGGGGAGTTGTCATGGAAATTGCAAAAAAAATATCTATCGAAGTAAAGGAAGGAACTATTTCCAGGTATAATTTGTTTAACGCACAGGAATGTTTTCTTACCGGCACCGCGGCGGAAATAATTCCCATTGTGAAGGTCGATGGCAGGACTATAGGCAGCGGCAAAGTGGGAAATATCACCAATAAAATCCGCGACGTGTTTAAAAAATTGGTAGATGCGGACGGAACTCCGTATTTATAAAATAGGATAACAAATTAAAAAATGTATAATAGATTTACAGAAAGAGCAAGAAGAGTTTTGACCTTGGCAAAGGAAGAGGCAAGAAGGTTAGGCCACGACTTTGTAGGCACGGAACATATCGTTTTGGGAATCTTAAGGGAAGGCTCCGGCGTTGCGCTTGCCGTTTTACAAAAAATGAACCTGAAGGCGGATTTGCTTAAAGAAGCGACCGAAGAAATAATGGGCAAAGGTTCCAATGTTCTTAGTTTTGGAGAAATATCTTTTACTCCAAAAGCAAGAAGAGTTTTAGAATTGGCGGTGGAAGAATCGCGGACTTTGGGGCATAGTTATGTCGGTACTGAGCATTTGCTTCTTGGCGTTTTGCGCGAAAAAGAAGGTATTGGTGCGCAGATCCTTGGCGATTTAGGTATAAGTGTAGAAAAAGCAAGAGAAGAAGTTATTAAAATTCAAGGTGGGTTTGTTTCTTCCGCCAACGATACTCGTTTTCCTTTGGGAAGTGGACAGGAACCTGGAAGAGGCGGCCCTTTCGGTTCATCTCAACAGCAGAAAAAATCTAAAACTTCTGCTTTAGGTATTTTTGGAAGAGATATTACGCAGTTGGCAAGGGAAAATAGGTTAGACCCTGTTATAGGAAGAAAGGAAGAGATAGAGAGAATTTTGCAGATTTTATGTAGAAGAAAAAAGAATAATCCTGTCCTTATCGGAGATGCTGGTGTGGGCAAAACGGCAATTGTGGAAGGTTTGGCGCAGGAAATCGTTCGAAGGAATGTCCCCGAAGATTTAATGTTAAAAAGGATTATTGCTCTTGATTTGGCGTTAATGGTGGCAGGGACGAAATATCGTGGGCAATTTGAAGAAAGGATCAAGGCAGTCCTTAACGAAATAAGGCAGGACACCAATGTGATTATATTTATTGACGAAATACATACTTTAGTAGGGGCAGGCGCCGCAGAAGGCGCCATTGACGCTTCCAACATATTAAAGCCGTCTCTTGCAAGAGGAGAAATGCAGTGTATCGGCGCCACAACACCTAACGAATACAGGAAATATATAGAGAAAGACTCTGCGCTGGAAAGAAGATTCCAGCCGATTATGGTTCAGCCCCCATCTGTTGCAGAGACCGTTGAAATATTAAAAGGATTGAAAACAAAATATGAAAGTCACCATAAAGTTATTATTCCCGATGATTCTGTATGGGCAGCCTCTGTTTTTGCGGAACGTTATATATCCGAAAGGTTTTTACCCGATAAAGCAATAGATGTTATAGACGAGTCCTGTTCAAAAGCCAAATTATTCAAAAAGAGCCCGTCAAAAATAGACGCTAAATTGGAAGAAGAACTTTCTCGCATTCAAAAAGATAAAAGCGAAGCTGTAAGATTACAGGACTTTGAAAAAGCCGCGCAACTTAGAGACAAAGAGCGAATTTTAAAAGAGCAAATAGAACTTAAAAGAAGGGTTGTAGTAGATGTTCAGGATATTGCGGAAGTCATATCCAAATGGACAGGGGTTCCGATACAGCAACTTCAAGAAGAGGAAACGGGAAGATTGCTTAAAATGGAAGAAGCAATACACAAAAGAGTAATCGGGCAAAATGAAGCAATTGAGATTTTGGCAAAAACCATAAGACGCTCTCGTTCAGGGCTTAAAGACCCGATGCGTCCTATAGGAGTATTTGTTTTTCTTGGGCCCACAGGTGTAGGTAAAACCGAGCTTGCGAGGGCATTAGCCGAATTTTTGTTTGGAAACGAAGAAGCTTTGATAAGGCTTGATATGTCCGAATTCATGGAAAAGTTTGCGGTTTCGCGGCTTGTCGGCGCTCCTCCGGGATATGTTGGTTATGAAGAGGGCGGCGAATTGACGGAGAAAGTAAGGAGAAAACCCTACTCTGTCGTCTTATTGGACGAAATTGAAAAGGCGCATCCTGATGCGTTCAATATCCTGTTACAAGTAATGGAAGATGGGAGGTTGACCGATAGTCTAAACCATACCGTAGATTTCCGTAATGTGGTTTTGATAATGACTTCCAATATAGGAAGCGATACTTTGACAAAAGGTTCAAGTTTGGGTTTTCAATCTTCTTGCGACGATGTGGCAGAACATCAACAAATGAAAGACAAACTGATGGGCGAATTAAAGAAAACTTTCAAGCCTGAATTTGTAAACAGAGTAGATGAAATTGTGGTTTTTCATTCGCTTACGAAAGATAATTTGAAACATATCGTAGATATAATGCTTGAAAAAGTAAAAATTCGCCTAAAAGAGTATAAACTGGATTTGAAGCACACGCCTAAAGTCAACGAATTTTTGATTGAAAAAGGTTATGACAAAATCTACGGCGCGCGGCCTTTAAGAAGGGCGATACAAAAATTTATAGAAGACCCGCTTGCTGAAAAGATATTGAAAGGCGAAATTTCTTTAGGCTCCACTGTAGAAATTAAAGTGGAGAACAACGAATTGAGATTTGTAAGCAGGAGTTTTTCGAAGAAAACTGCTCGTTTATCTGGGCAATATCACAGCAAAGCTAACATGCAAGGACGCACTCGTTCTCTTGGGCGGGGGCATGGTAAAAAACCGTTAATGACTACATAACCAACAAGTGGCCTCCATTTAAAAAGTGGCGGTCTTTTTACTTTTAAAGTGAAAAATCTCTTTAGAAATATAATCTTCTTTGTATGCTTTTTTATATTGTCCAACACTTTGGTTCTATGCCAACCTTCCGAAAATAATGTCAATTGGCAATTCAGCATAAAGTGGGAAGACATTCCACTATCTGAAATTCCTTTGTTGGACACAAGAATCCAAGTGTTAGATGGGCGAGCCAACGTGTTTTTTCTTTTTTATAAATCCGAACTTTCTGAAGAAGTTTTGTTAAAAGCCGAAGGCAATATAAACGAAGGCAGAATTCTTTTGAACGAATGGGATAAGGAAATTAATCATCTTAACGGGAGTTTTACCGTAAAAGATAAAAAACTGAATATAGGTCCGCTGAAGGGGGAATTGGGCACTGCTCCTTTTGATGCGCAAGCAGAGATGGATTTAGTTGTGCCTTATCCTTTTCAAGTAAATGTAAAAGCAGAAGGCGTACTCCTCGAAGAAATATCTTCTTTTTTCCCTTTCCTGAAAGATTACAGCGCTTTTAAACTCCCCGCCGAGGCTCAGTTTGATGTCAAAGGATTTTTGCCTAACGGCCCATTTGAAATAATGACTATTTTTCAGGAAGCGGCTTTATATTCGGTTCTTATGAACAGTGTGGAAATGTCCCTTGTTTGGTTTGACAATCAAATTATATTGAAGAATTTCTCCGCAAGTTTGAACGAGGGAAAAATCTCAGGAGAAGGGGAAATAATCTTAAATCAAAAAGAATAACTTACAATGATACTAGATACTGGATTCTCGATACTCGTAAAAGCAGGAGGATTTATTAACTAGAATCTAGTATCAAGCATCGAGTATCCATTTTCATAGATATGACTTACAAACAATCCCTCAACTGGCTTTATGGTTTAGAAGGGCAGGGAATTAAATTAGGTCTTTCCAATATCAGAAAACTCCTTGAACATTTTGATAGTCCGCATCTTTCGTATCCTGTCATTCTGGTAGCCGGCACAAATGGCAAGGGTTCTGTTGCTTCTTTTATTGCTCATATCTTGCGAGAAACAGGATTGAAAATCGGCCTATACACTTCTCCGCATCTTATAACAATAAGAGAAAGAATCAGTATACTTCGAGGTGATAAAAAAACGGATATACCGCGGATGGCTTTTGCTTGCCTTACGGACGAATTGAAAAAAGAAATCAAAAAAATCTTCGATTGCCCGCCTTATTCGCGACCGACTTTTTTCGAAGTGTTGACAGCGCTTTCATTTTTATATTTCAGGAAGGAAAAAATAAACGCCGCTGTTTATGAAGTGGGTCTTGGCGGACGGCTTGATGCCACGAATGTATCCGAACCAATCCTTTCGGTAATAACGAGTATTGGGCTTGAGCATACGAATTATCTGGGAAAAACCGTTTCGTCCATCGCAAAAGAAAAGGGCGGGATCATAAGGAAAAACACTCCTCTGGTTACGGGCGCTGAAGGAGAAGCGCTTGGTACTCTGAACGAACTTGCAAAAGAAAAAAAATCGCCTATTTTTATATACGGTAAAGATTTTTTCGTGAAAAAATACAAACCTGCCCGCTCCGACGTAACGTCGGAGCAAGCAGGCGGGGAGTATTTCTTGGGTCAAACATTAAATATTAAGGGTATAAAAGGTTCTTATCCGAATGTTGTAATAAATTTAAAAGGCAAATGGCAGCATACGAACGCAAGTTTGGCTGTTGCCGCATCCGAAATATTATCCGAAAAATTCAAAATTAAAAAAGAACATATATATAAAGGCTTGCAGAAAACTACCTGGTCAGGAAGACTGGAGGTCATAGGCCTGTCCCCACACCCCCGCCTGCCAAATCTTGGCGGGCAGGAAAATTTTGGTGTTGGAAAAAAACCCCCCATATTTATTCTCGACGGAGCGCATAATCCGCAGGCGGCAGGGATGTTGAGAGAAGAAATCTTGAAATTAAAAAAAGATAAAAAAATTACTATTCTTTTCGGAATACTTAAAGATAAAGACAGAGAGGAAATCATGCGAGAAATTTTCCCCCTGGCAAATGAGATAATTTTAGCTAAACCCAATACCGAAAGAGCTGTTTCTTTGGAGGAACTGAAGAAAGATGGGGAAACTTACAATGCAAACATAACAACAAGCAAGAATCTTTCATCAACCATAAAAAAACTTAAGAAAAATAAAGGGAGTAATGATATTATCCTTGTCTGCGGCTCTTTGTATTTGGTAGGAGAGGCTAGAAGTATACTATTGAAGAAGAAACAGGAATAATAAAACCAATTAAAAATCAAAATGGAAAATTTGGATGCTTTTAATTGTTTAAGTAACACCTCTGGTTTTGATAAGGTGAAAAAGAAAATTGCAAATAACGAAAAACAAAAACAAGATTATATTAATCAGCTTGTTATAGCCAAGATGTTAAGCCACTTGGAAAATTTAGAAATAAAATGTATGGAGTGTTCTCATGACATAGTTTTTGAATACAAAAACAAGACATATAGTGCTGAAGTAAAGACAATCTATTTCACCCAGAGACAAAAGATACTGAATAACCCACCTTTCACTAGGAAAGTGGATATTAATCATTTACCAGAAGAAGAAGCTTTAATTAATGAAATTCCCTCAGAATTTTCAACTTTGAAAACAATCATAGATAAAATCGGGGAAGCTTACAAACAACTAAAATTAAATAAAGATTGTTTGAATATTGTTTTTCTTCTTACGGATGCATGGGGAACTCACCATTCTAATTTTGATGATGCAACATATGAAATGTTTCATAGTAGATTTCAAGGTGAGAAGCCCCCTAAGTGGGAGAAACTGCAAGCTGTGGTTTTTTACAGTGATAGGTTTAAAAATTACTTGTATGAGAATCCAAATGCATTAATTAAGATGGATGAAGAATTAAAAAATTCTATACAGCAAGCAAAATTTTAACGAACACCGATAACCGAAAACCGATAACCGTTTTCTGTAGTTGCGAGTTACTACCTCGCTATCATCGTTCTTACTCTATCGGCGGCGTTTTCGGCGTGTTTGGCGATTTGTCCGATGAGGTTGCCCAATTTTAGCAGATGATATACTGATAAAGGGTCAACAGGAAGATTGAATGCCTTTTTTGCGAAAACTTTTCCTATCTGGTCATCTTCCCATTCTTTTAGGTGGACTTCTTTGATGATTTCTTTTATCTGGTCGCGGAGTTTGTCTGAACCGGTAAAGGAAATAAGCTCTTTCACGTGTATTATCACTTTTTCAAACGATTCAATGCATTCTATAACTTTATAAAGATGGCTCAATAGGTCGCCTTTAATTTCCGCAGGCACTTTTGTTTGGCGGAAATGCATCCATACAACGGCGTTTTCCGCAAAATCCAATATTGAATCCTGCTCGTTTAAGAGTCGCAGGAATACGCCTACGTCCACCGAAAGAAGAATTTCTTTTGGCAGGTGTGCCGTGATGTTGCCTTTTATAAGGTCTGCTTCATGTTCCAGTTCGGCAACTTTTTGGCTTAACTTTTCGCTTTTTTCGTAATCTCCTTCGCAATAAGTTGTTATGCAATCTTTTAAAACTGCCATGCCTTCTTTTGTCTTTTTAGCATGCTCCAAGAGTTTATCAAAAGGTGAAACTCTCAATGCTCCCACTATAGGTATACGCGGCATATAATATCACCTCCTATTTACCCCGTTAGAGATAGCTCCGACGTTACGTCGGAGCGTAAACACGGGGTTGATATATAAAAACTTCTTATTTATTCTTAGTAAATTTATATATAACATAACCTTTCTTTTTAATCTCTAAACGGGGTTAAATAATTTCATTAAACATAAATATACGGGAATAGTCAATATAGCGGTCACCGGAACCGTAAGAAACCAAGAATAGATTATTTTCTTTACTACTCCCAAATCTATTGCATCTAACCCTTTTGCAAGCCCGATACCAACAACCGCGCCGACTATCGCATGCGTGGTAGATACAGGCATACCAAGTTTTGATGCAATTAATACTGAAGTAGCCGCTGAAAATTCCAGGGTAAATCCCCGGGTATTGCTTAGTTTTGTAATTTTGTGCCCTATCGTTTGTATTACTTTGTAACCCCAGGTGCTGATACCAAGCGCAATACCTATTCCCCCGAAAGCCAAAAGCCATATAGGCACAGCTACTTGGGAACCCATTTCTCCGGTCTTTATTATGGAATATATGGCGGCCACAGGACCGACAGCATTCGCTACATCGTTGGAGCCGATTGATAAAGCCATATAAGCAGCTGTCATTATTTGAAGTCTTCTGAAAATACGCTCTACTCTTCCGACTTTTACCGTAAGTTGCCTATTCCATAACCATAATAAAATCATAGTTGCTATTGCTATGAATATAGCAATTAGTAATTTCTCTCCCTGTAGTGAACTGCCTAATTTGGTTTTAAACATGAGGGAAAAAAATATGATAGAAACTGTAACAATTATGAAGAGTGGAGAAGCTACTGCGATTGCCTTTCTTCTATCCTTTGATTTTAAAATGAATTTCACTATAAACTTAAAAATTATAAAAGCAAGCAATCCCGCAAATATAGGAGAAGTTATCCATGAAAGTGTAATCTCCCCCACCTTTAGCCAGTTGACCATGTCTATGCCTCCGTAAATAAGACCAAAACCTATCAGCGAACCGATAATGGAATGAGTGGTTGATATGGGCAGAGATTTCCAAGTAGCAAAAGTAATCCATAATCCAGAAGCAAGAAGTGCAGATATGAATCCAATAATTGCCACCTCGGGATTTTTTATGAAAGCAGGGTCTACAATTCCTTTTCTAACCGTGTCAGTAACATGTGAACCTATGAATGTAGCTCCAACGAAAGTAAGGATGGACGCTATAAATATTGCCTGTTTGAAGGTGATGGCTTTTGCTCCTACAGAAGAGCCCATGGAATTTGCCGCATCGTTTGCACCAATATTCCATGCCACATATAGCCCTATAAGAAAACTGCTGAGGAGGAGAACAAGATTTGTATCCATATTGAATAGTTATGTTTGATTTATGCCTATTTTAACATAGACAATTTATAATTTCTTTACTCCCTGTTTTCCTTTTTTTCTTTGTTGTCGGATAGGATAAATAGATAAAGCAAACAGGTAAAGCAAGTTGATGTAAATGAATAAATCTCCGAAACGGGTATAAAAAGTTTTAGTGTTGGAAGGGCTAATTTGCGCGGTTGCGTACCCTCGTGCTCCGCGTGCTTTGCCGTTGGCGTCTGTTAATATTTCAATCGGTTTTCCGTAAGAATTTATAAACGCGCTTATACCGTTGTTTGCCGCTCTTACTATTGGTCTTCTGTTTTCTACGGCTCTGAAAATTGAATGAGCAAAATGTTGCCATAAAGCAGGGGATTCTTTAAAGTGCGCGTCGTTAGTGATATTGACTAAAAACTGTGCTCCGTTATTGGTAAAGTCCCTTGCCAAATCCGGAAACAAATCCTCGAAACAAATCAATGTTGCGAAGTTATATTTGATATTTGATATTTGATTTTTGATATTGAATATAGTGTATTCCGTGCCTTTGCTAAAATCGCCTATTTGCGGGAAAATGTCGCTTAAAAAAAATAAAAGTTTTTTAAGGGGAAGATATTCGGCAAACTGGACAAGACGCAACTTATTATAAACTTGCTCTATCTCTGCCTCGGGAGATAATAGTAGCAAAGCAGAGTTGTAATCTCTGTTATTTTGGCTTGTAACCGCGCCAAACAACAAATGCGTGTCTAGATAATAAGTCAAATTGCGCACTTTTTGGAACAATTCGCTTTCAACGCTAATATAATCCGGATATGAAGTTTCGGGCCAAACGATTAAAGAAACATCATGGTCTGTCCCTGCGTAAATGCTTAGCTCCGCATAAGTATTTATAATTTCTTTCGAATATTCTTCGTCCCATTTGATGTTCTGCGGAATGTTTCCTTGAATCACAGAAATTTTTATTTTCTGGCAGGCGTACCCTTCTTGCTCTAAAGGAATTGCATGCCAGCCCCATACGATAACATTTATTATTGTCAGAAAAGATAATAAAAGATTTCGAAAGTGCTTTTTTGTTTTTAACAGAACCAAATCGGATGCTGCCGCATTGAACATAACAATCAAAAAAGAAACGCCGTAAACACCTGTTATGGAAGAGATTTGTATAAGCGCGGTATTGTGCCATTGCGAATAACCCAGCAAAGACCAGGGAAAGCTTATTAACATATAAGTTCTTGCAAACTCGAGCATAACCCAAATAGGCGGGGCGAGAAACAAGAGAGGATAACCTGTCTTTTCTCTCGAAAATTTAATAAGTAATCCCAAAAGCCCGAAAAATAGGGCAAGATAAAAAGACAAAAGAACATAACCTAAAGGAGTTACATAAATCAGCCACCAAATATGAGATAACCAGAAAATAATCCCGGCAGAATAATAAAGGATAAATATTTTTTTAGGCGATATTTTTTGGGGAATGCAGAACAAAGGGACCAACGCTATCCACGCCAAAAATGAAAGGTTGAAAGGATGAAAAGAAAAGGTCAAAAGCGTGGCAGAGGACACCGATAAAACGACAGGAACGATATTGTTCTTCAATTTTTAAATTGGTTTATCCCTACACCAATATATTTAGTATGGGGATGTATTATTATAACATCAATAGAAATTTCATAGAATTTGGTATAGAATTTACTAAACGAAATAAGGAGAGAGCTATGGGTTGGCAAATAAAAACAAAAGAAGGCGCTATTTACGGACCGGTTGATTCGGAAACATTGAGCAAATGGGTTCAGGAGAAAAGAGTTCTGGACGAAGATTTCGTTTGGGTGCAAGACAAAAGCGAGTGGGTAGTTATAAAATCAATTCCGGAATTACAATCCTTATTTAAGGGAAATGTCCCCCCATTAAAAAAGCAGGAAACTGCCGAAACACAAGTTCCTGCGCCGAAAGATTTGTCCGATTTTCTTAGCGACGACAAATCGATACTTACCGACCAAGTTATTGCTGACGCGTGGCGCGCAATGCTTGCCAAAGGAATATGGTCGATTATAGGCGCTATTTTTATGACGGCAATAGTGGCTATGGCGGGGTCTATGCTTTTAATGGGGATTATTCGGAATCTTCCAGTCAACATCATAAGCAGTTTAGTATCAAATTTTATCTGGTATCTTATTGTTGCCGCTTTAACTTTAGGATGGTCGGCATATTCTTTAAAAATAGCCCGTAAAGAAACGGTTAATGTCGGCTCGATTTTTGAAGGTTTTAGGGGACAATATCTCTGGCATGCTTTCGGAGGTTATTTATTAATAGTTTTATTAACTGCTCTTGCAAGTCTTGTTTCTTTTGGAATTTGGGGATTCTATCTTACCTTTGCATATCTTCTTACCTACTTCTTCATTTTTGATGAAAACAAGGGACCTTGGGAAGGGATGAAAGCAAGTTACGATATTACCAAGGGCTACAAGTGGAGAATCTTATCGGTTCAGATAGTATGCACGCTATTAGGAATATTATTTTTAGGTATAGGACTTCTTGTTACCATACCTCTTGCGAATATAGCTATTGCGTCTCTTTATTACCGTATCCGCACAAACCGCATATCCGAAAAACATTTGCGAACGAGTTCCGCTGAATACTTAATAGTTTTAATTCCTTTTATACTTATAATCGTTTTAATAGCAGTAATATTTGGCTTGGTTATTAATAAGCAGTTGCCTTTATTATTACCGCAGATTGAAGGGTATTTAAAAAGTTTACCCAAGAAAATATAAATGAGGGAAATAATGGAAGAACAACTCGGATTGGTTCTTATAACCGAAAAATCGCTTAGCCGTTCGCTTACGGGGCATATAATAAAAGAGGTCTTTTCGCGCGGCGTAAAACCCTTGGAACTTCTCGAAGCGAGAATGTTTGCCCCAAGCGATAAACTGATTCGGCAATATATTGAATTGATGATGGACGAATCGTTTAAAGATTATTTGGAAAGGGAATATGTCGAGAAAAATAAAGGGTTATTGAGAAAAAGAATGATGCTGCTCCTTTTTAAAGGAGAAGACGCTATATCGCAGATAAAAGGTATTGTAGGTCCCATAAGCAGAAGGGTTGACGGAACTTTGCGGAATTCGTTTGCGGAATTTAAAGAAGATAAAGACGGAAATATTATTGGTTTCATAGAACCTGTCGTTATAATTATTCCCGAAAAAGAGTGTGCTAAAGATGTTATTAGTTTATGGGCTGGATATAGTCGGTCGGATGGAGGATTGCTTGATGATTTCGTGGATTGGAAGGCGTTGCTTGCAAAATGGGATATACATGAATATGAAGCGTTGAAGCATAGAGATGATATTACTTCCACATCCAAAGAGATGCTTGAAAATATCCAACAGACGCTTGTCCTTATTAAGCCCGATAATATCTATAAAAAGTCGCACAGAGTCGGCGCTATAATCGACGCGCTTGCAGGACCCGGGTTAAAAGTAATAGGTGTTAAAGCGGTGAATATGTCAATAGAAGAAGCCGTAGAATTTTATCAGCCCATAGAAGAGAAATTAATAGGACGATACGGCGAACAAAACGGCAAAAAAGCGTTTGCCGAAATAATAAAATTTATGACAGGATTTAACCCTTATGAAATTTCCGAGGTGGAGAAAAAAGAAGCGTATGGCGGAAGACAACAACAATCTTTGGCGCTGGTGTATCAAGGTCCTTTTGCTTTGGACAGAATAAGGAAGAAAATCGGAGCAACCGACCCGCTTGAAGCGGCGCCCGGCACTATAAGAAGAGAATTCGGGCACGACATAATGAAAAACGGAGTCCATGCTTCCGATTCGGTTGAAAGCGCAAAAAGAGAACTAAAAATTATAGATATAAACGGCACTTTGCTTGAACAAATAGTAGAAGAAGCGTTTGGATAGTTTTTTAAAACCAATTCCATTTGAAATTCCTATGAAAAGAACTCTCAAGATTCTTATCGGCTACATCATATTCATATTTGTCCTCATGTCAGTAGCTATCTTTTTTTCTCCAAGGGTATCCAGTATTTATTTGTCATTTGCTATATTTGCGATGGGAATAGGAGCAATTGTATGTCAGAAGAAGTTTCATCATGGAACTTTTGTAGACATGGGATTTCGATTGAATCGTAATGCAGCCATTGGTCTAAGTATAGGTCTTCTATTCACAGCTATCGTGCTCATTCTTCATTTTTGGATACCACTGCGATTAGGTCTTATTGAGGTTACGCTTAACGAAGGTTCTCCAGCGGTTGTTAAAGATGTACCCCTTATGTTAACAGTCTCTATAATAATTGTTTTTGGTGGAGCCATTATGTTTATCGCCTGTCTTTTGGGGGAAGAACTTGCCTTCCGCGGTTATATTTTGCCAAAACTTGAGGAAATCTTTGGCGGAGTTAAGGCTATAATTTTATGCTCGGCCATATTTGGATTATGGCACCTTCCTGCCTATTTCTCTATATATTCAGGTGGAGCTGCAAAGCAAGGATGGGGTTCGGTAGGAATCATGTTATTAGCTCACGGGATTTCAGCAGTGCCAATTTGCATTTTATATTTAACAACCAGAGAATTGTATGGAGTTTCCCTATATCATGCGTTCCTTGGTGTATTTCAATATACAATTGTAGCAAGTCCTGCATTCGGCGAAGCGTCAAAGGATGCAATATATAGCATGAAGGTTCTAAATGAACCAGTAATGGAAATTATTGGTTGGGGATGGCAGGTTTTAGCTATTTTTATAATGTTGGGATTGTGTGGATTGGCAAAAAGGATGGTTGTAACCCGCAAGAATCCGGCGAATTCTGATAGATAAACCAGATACTAAATAATGCTCTTACAATTGCAACAGTTCTTTCGGGAATATATTATTCAGTCCGAATATATAAAACGGGTCTATTGTTTTTTTCACTCTAACCATTTCCATAATGCCTTCTTGTCCGTACATCATTTTTAGATATTTGTGTTTTAATTTGCCTATGCCGTGTTCTGCAGAGACAGTCCCGCCATTTGCGACCGCTTTTTTTACCGCCTCTATGTAAGCCGATTGCGCTCTTTCTTTTTCTTCGTCGTTTTTCGGAAAAAAATTAAAGTGTAGATGATTTTCTCCGATATGCCCGAAGATAACGTATTCAATTGCCGTTTTGTTCGCCATTTCCTGATAAAAATCAAAAAATGTCGGGAAATAATCTTCCGGCACGGCTATATCCAACGAAACCTTAGTTTGTTTTATTTCTCTGAAATACTCGTTTATAAGTTCGGGGAGTTTGTGCCTGAAATCTATCAGTTTATTGTGATCGCGCTCATTTTCGCCGACCCATGTATCTGCCAGGGAATATTCTTCCAACAGTTCCAGCCACTCGTCCAAATTTTTTGCCTCCTGCTCTATATACAAAGCCGACTCGCAGTCCGGAATATTCGGGAAGGCTTTTTTTAAAATTCCCAAACTGTTTTTTTCGAAATATTCTAAGGAATAAATATTTAACTTTTTATTATTCCTGATTTTTTTAATGATGTCTAAAGTGTCTTCATTTTTTTGAAGGAATAAAATCATAATCGAACGCTTTGGAAGCGCGGGTATAAGTTTAACTTCAACTTCTGTGATGATTCCCAAAGTCCCCTCCGAACCGATGAATAAATCGATTAGATCCATTCCTGGACGCGAGAAATAGCCGGCGGCATTTTTTACATCCGGAATTCTGTATGCGGGGATTTTTACTTTAAAAAACGGCGAAGTAATTAAGCCCTGTTCGTCTGCGGTATATTCTCCCCTTCTTATATCCAGTATGTTTTCAGTTGACAGAGCGACTTTTATTCTTTCGACATATTTTCTTGTTGCGCCGAATCTGTAACTATATTCGCCGGAAGCGTTTGTAGCGACATTACTGCCGATAAAAGCCATTCTCTCGGTTGGAAACGGGGGATAAAAGAGATTGTCTTTTTCCAGTTCTTTTAAAAAATCATCCACTATTACGCCTGATTGCAAGGTCGCTGCAAATTTACTTTTATCGATTGAAATAATATTGTTCATCTTCTCGAGCGATACAATTGCTCCGCTTAGAGGAATTCTTCCGCCTGTCGTGCCTGTCCCCGCCCCTGAAGCAGTGAGCGGCATATTGTCTTTCCTTGCTTCTTTTATTGCCTGTAAAACTTCCGCTTCGTTTTTAGGAACATAAACCACATCCGCACTACCGAACTTCAAATTGGATGTGTCTTCCAAATAACTTATAATTTGTTCAGCTTCTTTTTTTATAATCATCTTGACTTTTATATTATAATAGACTCGTTTTGAAATTGATATAATCAAAAATATATAGGTGAGAAAAATGCCAAGAATCGGAATAATTGGAGGAAGTGGTCTTTACGAAATCGAAGGGTTCGAAAATAAAAACTGGGTTCGGGTCGATACCCCTTTTGGCGAACCTTCCGACGAATATTTAATCGGAAAAATAAACGGCGAGGAAATAGCTTTCCTTCCGCGGCACGGCCGCGGTCATAAAATAATGCCGTCGGAACTCAATTATAGAGCAAACATTTTCGGAATGAGGAAATTGGGCGTGCAGTGGCTTATCTCCATTTCAACTGTCGGCTCTTTCAAAAAAGAAATAAAACCACTTGATATCGTTATAATAGACCAGTTCGTTGACAGAACCAATCAGGCGAGAAAAATGACATTTTTCGGGGATGGGGTCGTGGCGCATATCGCTTTTGCCGAGCCGGTATGCCCTGTCCTTTCGGATGTTTTGTTTTCAACAGCTAACAAGTTGGCTGTCCAGAATAATGTTACCGTACATAAAGGCGGGACTTATTTGAATATGGAAGGCCCCGCATTTTCAACCGAAGCAGAATCATTTCTTTATAAAAGCTGGGGCATGGATGTAATCGGCATGACAAATATGCCGGAGGCAAAATTAGCCAGAGAAGCAGAAATGTGTTTTGCCACAGTGGCGATGGTGACGGATTATGACGCTTGGTACGAAGAAGAGTCGGTAGTTACGGTTGATATGATAATCCAGAACCTGAATAAAAACGTGAAAATGGTAAAGGAAATTATAAAAAATATGGTTTCGCAAATACCCATAGAAAGACATTGTCTTTGCTCGGAGGCTTTAAAAAACGCAATCATTACCGACCCCAAGCTCATACCGGAAAAGAAGAAAAAAGAACTGAAGTTGATTATAGGCAAATATGTAAAAGAACAAATCTCTTAATTCGTGGGGATATTATGTTAAAGAAACGGCAAAAACTGTTGGCTCTTTTTGCGGGTTTAATTTTAATTTGCGGATATGCGACTTTAGCGGCTAATCTGTTTTCCGCCGAATATTCAGACGACAGAATCGATAATCAGGATATAGGTCATAAAGATTATATAGTGGACCCGTCTGACGTATCGCCTGAAACAGCAGAACGACTGCCCGTAACAATTGCAGTTCGTCCGAGGGAAACTTACCAAACCATCGAGGGATTCGGTGCTTCCGTTGCCTGGTATGAAATTCCGTTTGCTCAGCATCCTAATCGAGAGGATCTTTACTATCATGCTTTTCAGAATCTCGGTTTAAGTATACTTAGGATAAAAAATGGATATTATTACCAAACAGAGGAGAATTTTAATCCGAGTTTGTCGGAAATCGTAAGAAATCTGTATAAATATTCAAACCGCGACCCCAAAATACTTATGAGTTTGTGGTCTCCCCCCAACGATTTGAAAAGCAACAACAATAATAGAGGTGGGACATTGAAAAGGGATGCAAACGGGGAATATATGTATGATGCTTTTGCCCAATATTGGGTTGATTCATTGAAAGCTTATAAAAAAATGGGAATTGTTCCCGATTATATCAGTATTCAAAACGAACCCTCACATGGAGAATGGGAGAGCTGCTTTTTGCATGAACGTGAATCTGCCGATACAGCCGGTTATGACAAAGCTTTAGCATCAGTTTCTAAAGCCTTGCAGTCTTTACAGACACGTCCCAAGGTTTTGGCGCCGGAAGAGCATGGCATAGGATATAACATCTTCCAAAATTTTACGAGATATTTCAATAAAGACTTGGTTTATGGTTATGCTTATCATCTATATCACGGAGAGTCTGACAAGGTAAATGACAATCATGACCCGGATTTATTTATTCCGCGTCTTAAGAGCATTGCGAAAAACTATTCTGATAAGCCGATTTTTCAAACAGAATATGATAGAGGCGACTGGTTCAATACAGCTTGGATTATGCATAACTGCCTTGTCCACGGCAATGTTTCTGCGTATCTATATTGGGCTTTGGTATGGCAAGGCGAAAAGGCTTTAATAGAGATAGAAAATATAGCTAATCCGTCACAGTGGACGACATCTGAAGGTTATAAACTTACTCCTTATTATTATGCGTTTAGACAATATTCCAAATTTATTTCTCCTGGCTATAAACGCATCTTTGCGGAAACGGATTCGGATGGTTTAAAAATTTCTGCGTATCTAAATCCTGCAAAGAATGCTATGACAATAGTAATGCTTAATGTTTCAAATAAAGATTGCGAAATTTCAATGGAGGATGCGGATTTTAGAATTGTCAGGGGCGGAATATTTAGGACTTCGGAAAACGAGCGCGGAAAATACCTCGGACTATTTAGGGAAGGTGCAACATTAAATCTCCCTCCGCGTTCTATCACAACTTTGGCGCTGGATATAAAGATGACATCTGACAATCGCAATAATTAAACGGTTTTGTTAATTTAACTTTAGTTTGCTAAAATCCCCTTTTAACGATGGAAGAAAAACAAATTTATAATATTTTCAAAGAGAAAAACGCTCTTTTGGAAGGCCATTTCCTGCTTACCAGCGGTCTTCATTCCTCTGCGTATCTACAGTGCGCTAAGGTCCTGCAGTATCCAGATATAGCCGAGAAATTATGCAGCCAACTTATAAAACACTTCTCAAAAGATAATGTGAATGTTGTGATTTCTCCTGCCGTAGGCGGAATAATAGTCGGGCATGAAGTTGCTCGGGCTTTAAAAACACGCGCTATATTTGTAGAAAGAGTTGACGGGAAAATGGTTTTAAGAAGAGGTTTTGAATTAAAGAGAGGAGAAAATGTCTTGGCGGTTGAGGATGTTATCACTACCGGCGGGTCTTTGAAAGAAATTATAAAACTTGCGAAAGAAAAAGGATGTCATGTCATCGGTGTGGGTTCGCTTGTTGATAGAAGCGGGGACAAAGCCGATTTCGGCATAAAAAAATTTTCGCTCTTAAATCTTGAAATCCAAAATTATCCGAAACAATCCTGCCCTTTATGCGAACAAGGTATCCCTATGAATTATTTAGGCAGCAGGAAGAACGTTGAGATATAAGTTCTTCTGGGTAATTTTTTGATAACCTTCATGAGTTCAGAAAAATATACTATCGGCGTAGATTTTGGAACCGACTCTGTTAGAACAATAGTTGTTGATGTCCGGAATGGCAGGGAATTAGCAGGAACGGTTAGTTTTTATAAACGCTGGAAAGAAGGAAAATATTGCTCCACTCAAAAGAATCAATTTCGCCAGCATCCTCTCGACTACATAGAATCACTTGAAGAATCCGTAAAAGAAACACTTTCCAAAATCCCGGCAAGTAAAGTATCTAAAATTGTCGGTATCTCTGTAGATACTACAGGTTCTACTCCTTGCCCGGTGGATAAAACAGGAACACCCCTTGCGCTTAAGGATGAGTTTAAAAACAACCCCGACGCAATGTTTGTGCTTTGGAAAGACCATACTGCAGTAGCTGAGGCGGATAAAATAAATCTAATCGCAAAGTCCTGGGGCGGGGAAGATTACACTAAATATAGCGGCGGAGTGTATTCTTCGGAATGGTTTTGGGCGAAAATTTTACATATTTTAAGAGAGGATAAAAAAGTCAGGGATGCGGCTTTTTCCTGGGTTGAACATTGCGATTGGATACCTGCCCTGCTTACGGGAGTTAATGATGTGCGCCTTTTAAGAAGAAGCAGGTGTGCTGCCGGACACAAGGCAATGTGGAATGAGTCTTTTGGAGGATTACCATCAGAGAAGTTTTTAACGAAAATAGACCCTCTTTTAAAAGGACTAAAAGAACACCTTTATAAAGATACATATACAGTTGACTATAAAGTCGGAACCTTGTCCAAACAATGGGCTAAGTGTCTGGGATTACCCGAGAGTGTTTGCGTCGGTGCCGGTTCTTTTGATGCGCACATAGGTGCTGTCGGCGCGGAAATTAAACCGAGTGTGCTCTGTAAAGTCATAGGAACTTCCACTTGCGATATTCTTGTCGCTCCCAAAAAAGATATAAGAGACAAACTTATAAAAGGAATCTGCGGACAGGTAGATGGCTCAGTTATTCCCGGTATGGTTGGATTGGAAGCAGGCCAATCGGCTTTTGGTGATGTATATGCCTGGTTTAAAAATATAATTTCTTGGCCGCTTGAGGGTTTACCTCCCAATAAAAAAGGCAAAATAATGGAAGATATAATCCCGAAGTTATCAAAAGCAGCCGCAAAAAAAGCCCCCAAAGATTTAAGCATTGTTGCTCTTGACTGGATAAACGGCAGGCGGACTCCTTATGCAAACCAAAATCTTAAGGGCGTTATTGCGGGTTTGAATATCGGCAGTAGTACTGTGGATATATTTCGGGCACTCGTAGAAGCAACGGCGTTCGGGGCCAAGAAAATAATTGACAGGTTCGAAGAAGAAGGTATTGATATAAAAGGCATCATTGCACTCGGCGGTGTTGCCAAAAAATCACCTTTTGTGATGCAGGTTTTGTCGGATATTTTGGGTGTGAATATTAAAATCGCCCGTTCTAATGAAGCTTGTGCTTTGGGGGCGGCAATGTGCGCTGCCTTAGTGAGCGGAGTTTATAAAACAGTCCCCGATGCTCAGAAAAACATGGGTAACGGTTTTGAAAAAGAATACAAGCCCAAAAAAGAGAACCATCAATATTACAAAAAGTTGTATAATAAATATTCAAAACTTGCTGAATTTATTGAAAAAGATTTTACGGATAAGGTTAAAAAATGAATCCTTATAAAGAATTAAAAGATAAAGCGTACGAAGCAAATCTGAAGCTTGTTAAGCATAAACTCGTTATTTACACATTCGGAAATGTAAGCGCTTCGGATAACTCAAAAGGTGTGTTTGCTATTAAACCCAGCGGTGTTTCTTATGGCAAACTAAAAGCCGGTGATATGGTGGTTGTTGATTTTGAAAATAACGTTGTTGAAGGCAAATTGAAGCCGTCCTCGGACACAAAAACACACGCAATCCTTTACAAAAATTTTTCCGGAATAGGCGGTGTTGCGCACACTCATTCCACTTACGCTACTGCGTGGGCTCAGGCAGTCAAACCGATTCCGATATTGGGCACAACCCATGCGGACTTATTGCCGCAGGAAGTTCCCTGCACAAAAGTTATGAGCGATGAGCAAATAAAAGGCGACTATGAAAAAGCAACAGGAAGCCAGATTTTAGAAGTTTTTAAAAACATATCCTACGAAGATGTAAAGATGACATTGGTTGCCTGTCATGGCCCTTTCACATGGGGCGCTACTGCTGAAGAGGCGGTTTATAACAGTGTTATGCTTGAAGACTTGGCGAAGTCGGTATTTTTGACATTAAAAATAAATCCGCAAATAACTCCCATAAAGAAAGCCCTTATACAAAAACACTATAACCGTAAACACGGCAAGGGTTCTTATTACGGGCAGAAATAGATTTCTAAAAAGGAGAATATCTTATGAAAAATATTCCCGAGATTAAAATAGGCGTTATTGCTGTTAGCAGAGATTGTTTCCCGATTGAGCTTTCTAAAAAACGCAGGGTAAAGCTTGTAGAAAAGTGCAAAAGCAAAAAAGTTCCGGTTGTAAAAATTAAAACAATAGTAGAAAACGAGAAGGATGTTATTCTTGCGCTTGAAGAAATTAATAAGAAGAAAGTAAATACGCTTGTAGTATATCTTGGCAATTTCGGCCCAGAAGGCCCTGCAACTATGCTGGTAGAAAAATTTAATGGGCCTGCCATGGTTGTTGCAGCGTCCGAAGAAACGGGTAAAAACCTTATAAACGGCAGAGGAGACGCATATTGCGGCATGCTCAATGCGTCTTATAACTTGGGTTTGAGAAAGCTAAAACCACATATACCCGAATATCCCGTTGGCACTGCTGAAGAGGTAGCCGAGAAAATAAAAGATTTTATTCCCGTGGCAAAAATTATTCTCGGTATAAAGAACTTAAAGATTTTCTCGTTCGGGCCGCGTCCCCAGGACTTCCTTGCGTGTAACGCGCCTATAAAACCTTTGTACGATTTGGGTGTGGAGATAATGGAAAACAGCGAGCTTGACCTTTACGATATTTACCTTTCTGCAAAAGGTAATCCCAAGATAAAAAAGGTAGCTAAAGAGATGGTAAAGGAGTTAGGCAAAGGCAATGCATATCCGGAACTTCTTGAAAAATTAGCCCAATACGAAGTTGCTTTAACAGCATTCATGGAAGAAAATCTCGGCGCCAGTAAATTTGCTGTTTTTGCAAACAAATGCTGGCCCTCTTTTGAAAAATACTTTGGCTTTGTTCCCTGCTATGTAAATTCACGTATGGCAGGTAAAGGAATTCCTATATCGTGCGAGGTGGATATTTACGGCGCTTTAAGCGAATACATGATAACCTGCGCAACAGAACTTCCTGCCACAATACTGGATATAAATAACACTGTTCCTGCCGATATGTACAAGCAGTCCAAGAAAAAAGTCAAAAATTATAAACTAAGTGATTTGTTTATGGGTTTTCATTGCGGTAATACGGCTTCCTCCTGCATGAAAAATATAAGCATGAAATATCAGCTTATAATGCATCGTTTAATGGAAGGCGGCAAGGAACCGAATATTACCCGCGGCACTTTGGAAGGCAGGATTAGGCCGGGCGATATAACACTTTTCAGGCTCCAGAGCACTGCAGATACTATTCTTAAATCATATATGGCAGAAGGCGAGATTCTTGATATAGACCCCAAATCTTTCGGCAGTATAGGAGTAATTGCGGTTAAAGAAATGGGGCGTTTCTACCGACATGTTTTAATCCAGCAGAAATTCCCGCACCACACAGGCGTTGCGTTCAAACATGCGGGCAAGGCACTTTTCGCGGCTTTAAAAATGCTCGGCGCTAACGATATTTATTACAACCAACCAAAAGAAATCCCATATCCCAAAGAAAATCCGTTTACCCCGTAAAGAAATTTAATTTCCCCGCCTTGCCGGCGAGGCAGGTAACGGGGTTTGGATAAATATGAGTTATTATTAGGTATAGCTGTGAATTATATAAAGATTATTAATCGTTGGAATCTGTTTTTTAATCCCTGAAATCGTTTATTAAAATATGCTTTCTAAAATATATTCTTCGGTTGTTGTAGGGATAGCCGCAAAACCGGTCGAAATAGAAGTTGACGTTGGAAGAGGGCTTCCGGCAATAAATATAGTAGGCCTTCCGGATGCGGCTGTAAAAGAATCAAAGGACAGAGTTAAATCTGCAATAAAAAACTCCGGGTTTGATTTCCCGAACCGCAGAATAACAATAAACTTAGCCCCTGCGGATGTAAAAAAAGAAGGTGCAGGGTTTGACCTTCCCATAGCGCTTGGTGTTCTTTCAGCCACAGGACAGCTCAAAAATAAAGACAAGATTTCCTCTTTTGTTTTTGTCGGGGAACTGGCTTTGGAGGGCGCGTTAAGAAATGCAAAAGGCATTTTGCCAATATCTTTATTTTCAAAAGAAAAAGGTTTTTCTCTTATTGTTCCATATGAGAACAGGCTTGAAGCGGGAATAATCGAAGATTTAAAAGTATATCCTGTAAGGAATTTAATTCAATGCGTGAGATTTTTAAACGACGAGGAAGAACTCCAACCTGTTGAAATAAACCTCGAAGAAATTTTTAGTAAAATACATTCATATCCCGTAGATTTTTCCGAAGTAAAAGGACAGGAACACATAAAAAGAGCGTTGGAAGTGGCAATTGCCGGCGGGCATAATGTAATTATGATTGGGCCTCCCGGTGCCGGGAAAACAATGCTTGCAAGACGGCTTCCCACTATTATGCCGGACATTACGCTCGAAGAAGCAATCGAAACGACCAAAATCCATTCCGTTGCGGGATTGATGCCCTCGAATAAGCCTTTGATAGCGATAAGGCCTTTCCGTTCACCGCATCATACGACATCCGATGTGGCATTAGTCGGCGGCGGGCAATATCCGCATCCGGGAGAAATCAGTTTGGCGCATAACGGAGTTCTCTTTTTAGATGAGCTTCCCGAGTTCAATAGAAATGTGTTGGAAGCTCTTCGCCAGCCGCTAGAAGACGGTGAAGTTAACATATCAAGAGCAAGCGGTTCTTTAAGTTACCCATCCCGGTTTACGCTTGTTGGTGCGATGAACCCGTGCCCCTGCGGATATTTTACCCATCCCGAAAAACAATGCGTTTGCACACCGCACCAAATTCAGAAATACCGCTCCAAAATTTCCGGACCTTTACTGGACAGAATAGACATTCACATAGAAGTGCCGCCGGTAAAATTTGCGGAAGTTTCGGATAATAGCCAAACCGAACAATCCCAAAATATAAGGGAAAGAATCAACAAAGCAAGAAAAGTTCAGTTCGAGCGGTTTAAGAATAAAAAATATTTTAGCAATGCTTTCATGAGCAACAAAGATATCAATACATACTGTAAAATAGACGAAGACGGCGAGAACCTATTAAAACAAGCAATGACAAAATTGGGGTTAAGCGCCCGCGCGTATCACAAAATCCTAAAGGTTGCCCGCACAATAGCCGATTTAGAAGGCGAGGAACACATCAAATCCCCTCACATAGCCGAAGCTATCCAATATAGGGTCTTAGATAGAGCCCTTGAGGTGTAAATTATAGTTAATCTGTCTGAAGGTGTAATCACGTTAATTACTATTTCTTGTTTTATTTCTACAGAACACATAAGAGCATATAACTAACTCTAGACCCACACTTGACAAATCTTTGGCAACTGTATATAAAGAAACGCTAAGTTTAAGTATAGAGCTAAAACCTATTAGCAAAATGCTAGACTATCAAAAAATCTCTGTTAGTTTTTCTCTTCAGTCCAACAATACAATCAAAAAATTAACCAAGGAGTTAAAACCATGGTTAAGCTAATTTGGCAGGTTGGTAAAGTAGGCATCAAAATTCTTGGTGTTATCGCATTTTTAGGTATCATCTTCTGGGTTTTAAATACTTCTGCGCAGATAATAACAAACAAGCAAGCTGATGCTCTTGAACAGAAGGCAAAAGACTATCGTGAAAATCACCAATATGTCGAAGCTGAACAAGTCTATCAAACTATTATTAAAGAATATTCAAGCACTGATTATGCATTGAGGGCTTATGGAAATTTGGCATCATTATACATTGAATTGAATAATATCCAGGCCTCGGAAGAGGTTAGGGATGCACTAATCAGTAATTTCTCAAAACACCCCGAATTAATAGAGACACTTTGCAATATCGTACGTAGCTATGAATGGTTAGATAGGTTTGAAGATGCAAAAAACTCGTACCAGCAAATAATGCAAAATAATTTCGGCAATATGAATATAGATGTAAGCAATGCAGAGTTAGGTTTTTTCAGAGCAAGCATTCACTCTCTTATTCTCTCCAGAGAATACGAACAGGTCGAACAAGCTATTACTGAATTAACTTCAGATTTCAATGGACACCCTGACTTGCCTGATACTCTTTACTGGATTGGGCGAAGATATGAATGGTCGGATAAGTTTGATGAAGCAAAGAACATCTTTCAGCAAATAGTTCAGCAGTATCCCCAGAGTAAAGAGGCTGAAAGAGCGCAGTTAGGTATCTCAAGAATGGATATATATTCTTTTATCATATCTGGACAGATAGAAGCAGCTCAGGCAGAGATAAACAAAATAACATCTGATTTCCATGAACATCCCGATTTACCTGATACACTTTACTGGATTGGTCAAAGGTATGGATGGTCAGATGAATATGAGCTAGCCAGAGATATATTTCAACAGATAATTCAGAATTACCCCGAAAGCTCCTATGCAATTAAATCAGAATTAGATTTTTATAAAACAAATATTCTCTCTCTTATTGTATCTGGAGAATATGAACAAGCGAAACAAGCTATTGCTGAATTAACGTCAACTTTCTATGAACACCCTGATTTCCCAGCGACTCTTTACTGGATTGCGGAGAGATACAGCTGGGCGCGTAAATATGAAGATGCGAATAAGTTTTATCAGCAAGTGATACAGTATTACCCTAATAGTTCATATGCCCAGAAATCATTATTGGGTGTTTCAAGTACTAACGTTCTTTCTCTTATCTTGTCGCATAAGTACACCGAAAGCAGAAAAGCTGTTGATGAACTTGTCAGCAATTTCTCTGGAAACATTGATTTAACAGAGACTCTTTATGAAGTTGCAAGAAGGTATGAATGGGCAAATAGATATGAAGATGCAAGTTGCGTTTATCAAAAGATAGTACAAAAGTATTCTGATAGTGATAAGTTTCAGCCAGCGTTGTTTGGTGTTTCAAGGAATGATATCTGCTACTTAATTATAACGGGACAATGGGATGAAGCAAGAACGGCGATTGGAGAGATGACAGTAAATTTTTCGGAAAACCCTGATTTTCTGGAAACACTTTATAATGTGGCAAGAAGATATGAATGGTCGGATAACTTTGACGAAGCAAAAATTGTCTATCAGCAAATATTTGAGAACTATCCTAATAGTTCATTCGCTAACAAAGCAAAAGTAAGTTCCTTAAGGATGAATATTTTATCTCTTATGGTGTCTGAAAACTATAGCCAAGCCAAGATAGCTATTAATGAACTTATTGATGGATTTTCTATCAATCCTGATTTACCGGAAGCGCTATATAACATCGCACAAATATACGGATGGTTAAACAAATACGAAGAATCAAAAAATATCTATCAGCAAATAATACAGAATTATTGCGAAAGCTCCTATGCCTCAAAGGCAAATCTAGGTTTGACAATGTCGGAAATGATGTTATCTCTTGTAAAATTAGGAGAATATGATTATCAAGTAAAAATGGATATTGATAATTTCCTTAAAAATTTTGCAGGACATCCTGATTTGCCCAATTGGAGCTTTATAAAACAGCAGATTCACAAAGTGATAATGAAAAAGCTAAAGAAATGTTTCAAATTATAAAAAGCATTGTTGATGAAAAGATAGTTAACTCGCCAGAACACATCCCCTCTTCAGTTGTATCAGAGGGGCTTCTTTATGTGGCTTACTGTGATTATCAATTAGGTAATTATGCGAATGCTTTGCAAAACTGTCAAAAAGTAGTTAATAACTGGCCTGATTATTCATACACTCATTATGTACAATTACTAACAGCCAGTTCCTATAAGAAATTGGTAAAATCTGGGACTGTTACAGTATCAGAAGCGAACCCCCAAATAGAGCAGGCTTTAATCGCTGTCCTAGAAAAAAGAAATGTGGATAATAAATCGATTGTGCGTGCTATGCGCGGGCTGAGTAATCTGAATTTGGAGTAAAATGGTAACAAATAGAAATATAACCAAAGGGCTGCAAATTGTTTTTGTAGTTTTCTTAATTTTCTTTGTATTACTGCCTTTTTTAAGTTTTCGCTCGTCATTAATTAATTTCAGGGTTAAAGATAACAGCGGTATTAAAAATATTATCCAACAAGTTTTGACTTCTTTTTCTACAGATATAACAGAAGCATGTCCTCCTCCACCGCCTGGTGACGATGATAGCGACAGTGACGCCGATGCGGATTCAGATGCTGACAGCGACAGTGATGATGACCCACCGCCTCCTCCTCCCCCAGCTGATACAGATACGGATACAGACACTGATACCGATACTGACACTGATACTGATACTGATGCCGACACAGATACTGATGCAGACACTGACATAGATACAGATATGGACGATGACCCCCCTTGCTGGGGTGATTCTGATTGTGATGGTATGCCCGACTGGTGGGAAATTCAATACGGATTAGACCGTTTTGATCCCGATGACGCAAGTGAAGACCCTGACAATGATGGTTTCACGAATCTTCAAGAATATGAGAATGGAACTAATCCGCTTATTCCTAAAAAGATTTACTATGTTGATTCAAGTATTGGCACAGGAGGAGATGGTGTATCATGGGATTCTGCTTTTAAATATTTACAGGATGCTATTAATAATCCCGAAATTTTAGCAGGTGATGAGATACGGGTAACATCTGGGGTCTATAAACCGGACCAGGGTAGTGGCATTACAACCGGCGACAAAACAATGGCCTTCCAGCTTGTAGAGAATGTATCAGTATATGGCGGGTTTCCTTCTGGTGGTGGTCTATGGAAAGTCCGCAATTCAGTAACTAATCCAACAATCTTAAACGGAGATTTAAATGGTGATGATGGTCCGGATTTCACTAACTATGGTGACAATAGTTTCAATGTTGTAACTGGTACTAGTGATTATACTTTGGACGGCTTTACAATTAGAGGAGCAAATGATGGAGTTGGAATAATTTGTAATAATAGCAGCCCCAAAATTAATAAATGTATTATTAGAGATAATTATGGAGAACTTGGCGGTATGTACATATTTGGGAACTCATCGCCGAAATTGACTAATTGCATTTTCGTCGGAAACTATGCCGATTATGGCGGAGGTATATATATCAATGAAGCTTATTATCCTTATCATCCTGTGTTGATTAGCTGCCTTTTTGTCGGAAATTATGCTTATTATGGCGGTGGTATACTCAATCGTGTCAGTGTTGTGGCGTTAAACAACTGTGTCTTTTGGGGAAATACCGCAGAGTATGGTGACGACTTATACAATTGCTGGGCTTCTTCTCCGATATTGAATAATTGTATCCTTTGGGGTAGTGGAACTGACGGAATATTTAATGTGAGTTCGTCTCCGCGTTTCTGGTACAGTGACATAGACAGCTCGGGCGGCAGCGTAAGTTGGGATTCTAACTATGGCATAGATGAAGGCGGTAACATTGACGAAAATCCGCTGTTTTTAAATCCAACTAATCCCGCAGGCGCTGACGGCTTATTTTATACTATAGACGACGGCTTAAAACTTAGTATAGAAAGTCCCTGCCTTGATGCCGCTAATGGCGGATATTATGGAAGCGTCGCGCCCTTAAAAGATATCCTGGGAACCACACGAACAGACATTGAAAATGTCCCTAATACTGGAACAGGCTATCCTAATTATACTGATATCGGCGCTTATGAATTAAGTTTCGATTCG
>CAZNJA010000001.1:0-54762 GCA_964573245.1 uncultured bacterium | reverse complement strand
ATCAGACCCCCAGGATAAAGAAAGCATACCTAACGAAAACATTACAATCAATGTCCCGAAAGATGCCAAAACAATCCAAGAAGCAATAGACGTGGCAATTAACGGAGATACTATTTTAGTATCTGAGGGTAAATACCAGGGCAATATAAACTATAAAGGAAAATCACTCACTATAACTTCTACAAATCCGGATAATCCCGTTGCTCTTACGGAGATTGAAACTGTTATTCTTAAATCTCCAATCATAACCGAAGCCCCTATCGATTCTAATGTAAAAACTGATAATTTGAATGCGACAGATACAAAAAATGAAACTCCCGTTACTCCTCCTTCTTCCGCTGATTTACCCGATATCCCGTTGACTGAAACAGTAACATTAGACACCACCCCTTCCCTGGAAATAATCCCTCCTTCTTCTCCGGTTGAAGATACAGTAACTGTAAATGTAACCGCAATTGACCTTGAAAATTTCTATTGGGTATATCTATATTGTGACGGTAGCCAACTCGGTGTGGATATAACAGACCCATTGGAATACAACTGGAACACAATTCGTTTCACCAATGGCACCCACACCCTGAAGGCAAAAGCTTACCACAAAGTTCTTAAAGAATATATAGAATCCGCTCCTGTTGAAGTTACAGTATATAATGAAACGCCTGATGTTCCCTCTGTAACAATAACTAATCCTGTAGAAGCTCAGACTGTTTCAGGTTCTATCCGTATCCAGGCAACCCACAGCCATCCGAGTGAAATGACAAGATTAGCCACTTATTTCTATGTAAATAACCAATATCTCGGTCCCGGCTTCAGTTCACCGGCCGGCAGGACTTGGGCAACTGAATACTTCCCGGATGGCACATATACCGTAAAAGTTGTTTCCCACTTTTGCGACTCGGGTCTAACATTCAAGATTAGGTGCGAGGATTCGGTTTCTGTTACCGTAGATAATAGTGCCACGCAAAACCCTGAAGTAAACATAGATAATTTAATTGATGGGCAGGAAGTTAGCGGCACGGTTACAATTCAGGCATCAGTAAGCGACCCTGCAAATATGAGAGCCGTTATCTGCTATGTTAACGGCGGATGGATAGGATATGATTCACGGCCCCCTTATCAATTCACCTGGCATACCCAAGATTTAGAGAATGGACCCTATGCAATAAAAGCTATGAGCTATCACAGCAAATCTCACCTATATTATAAAAAAGAAATAACCGTTAATTTGGATAATACCAATCTTGATAGTGATAACGATGGTATGCCTGATTGGTGGGAGATTTTATATGGACTTAATCCATACAATCCCGATGATGCAGATGACGACCCGGACGAAGACGAAGTTACCAACTTATTGGAATATATATATAACACCGACCCGACAAACCCCGATACAGACGGCGACGGATTGGATGACGGATATGAAATATATGCCTACGGCACTGACCCCAACAATCCTGATTCCGACGGTGATGGTGTAAGTGACGGCGATGAAGTAAATCAGGGAAGCGACCCCGCCGACCCTTTAGATGAAGGCCAACCGCCCTTACCTGAAGACCTCCTATCTCTATTGGAAACAGCTTATTATGCGGGAGATTTGGAGGGAATAGCTTTAAATGCAGATAAATTAGCAAAACAAGGTTCAGCGGCTATTCCGCTGTTAACAGCAGTATTTCAAGATGAAAACAAGGACCTTGATTTTCGAGGAATAATAGCAGAGATAATAGAACAGATAGAAGACCCAAATGCTGCAGAACCTTTAATTGCAATCTTGGAAGATGTAAATCAGGATACATACATTCGAGCCGAGGCAGCATATGTATTAGGAACAACAGGAAGCGATACGGCCCTTGCTCCCTTGCTAAATGCTCTGAATAATCCCGATATAGACATAAAATCTTCCGCCGCTTTAGGTTTAGGTCTTTTGGGAAAAGAAGAAGCAATCACTCCTCTCATTACCCTATTAGAAAATACGGAAGAAGAAGCGATAGTTCGTATCCGCTGTGGTGAAGCATTATCTAACCTTGAAACCTTATTGGCATTAGATACATTTATAAACATCCTTCAAAATGATGAAAGTGAAAATATGCGAGGACGCTCTGCTTTATGGCTCGGTTTTCTTGAACATACGGATGCGGTTCCTACTTTAATAGATGCTGTAAACGAAGATACTAGCCTTTACGTAGCCGATAACGCCGCTATTGCTTTAGGAATGATAAAAGACATCTCCGCAGTAGATACTCTGATAAGTGCTTTAGATAGAGGAGGACTCCTTAGAATAAATTCTGCAGAGGCACTTGTTCAGATAGGTGATTTGAGCGCCGCTCAGCCGATAGCTAACGCAATAGAAGATGAACAAGACACTTGGGGAAAACAAAAATTAATAGAAGCCTACGAGCAATTAACAGGACAAGAATATCAGCCATGAAGAAAATAAAATTTGAGCTAAAGAGCTTCTATTTTGTGGCAATGTTTTGTCTTTTGTCTTTCTCTCTTTATGCAGGTGACTTGGGTTCGGTTGACGGGCATGCTGTGGTTTTTGAAAAAGGAGACGCTATATATCGTAAGGGGAAAACACCCCCAACTAATATGGAGGGGCATACCGGTATTTTTTATGAATGGCCTATAACAGAAACAGACACCCACGATTCTTCTCAATATTCTACTATAGAAGCTTTAGGTATAGGATTGCCTGTAAGCAAAAATAACATAGCAAAATTTTTATCTGACGGAGCAGCCTTTTGGGGAGTCCGAACCGCAAATTTGACTCGTCTACAACGGGCAATAATAGCGGGAACGGCTAAGAATCAAATAGGAATTAAATTCCACAGTTTGTGGGGTTATAAAAAACCCGGCATCTCTTTTAGATGTGATGGCTTAGTTGAATATTGCTATGAAATGGTAGGGGTAGATTTAGTCCCCGGCGATACTTGTAATCCTTCTATCGCCGCATTCCCGGGAAGAAATTTCATTACTCCTAAAAATCAGATGAATTCTCCGCTTCTTTCAGAACGTACTTCTGCAGAAGTAGAAACAGTAGAAATAGAAAGAGTCCTTCAAAATGGTGAACTAATAGAACCTGATGGCGGTATATATTATGTTTACGATAGCCCAATTACTGACATAGTAACTATAGAAGTAAATGTAAGTGATGGTAATTATGGCTCTG
Organism: uncultured bacterium; assembly: GCA_964573245.1. Taxonomy (GTDB): domain Bacteria; phylum CAIJMQ01; class CAIJMQ01; order CAIJMQ01; family CAIJMQ01; genus CAZNJA01. The sequence continues at coordinate 51,593 of CAZNJA010000001.1, read as the reverse complement.
GAATTAGAATGACTGATTTTTGGGTTGGTGCGCCTGATGATACCCCGGATATATTTGAAGGAAACAATAGTGGTAAAAGAATAGAAATAGATGCTCATCCGGAAACAGTCGGCGGTATATATAAAGCAAATTGGAATATTGATGAAGAGGATGGCTCTGACAGTCCCTTTGCCGGTGCATATACCCTCCACATCTTAGCCTACGACCAGGCAGGGAATAGGGAGGATATTAGTATAGGGGTGTGCATTTTGTTACCCGTTACACAAACAATAGTGGGAGGTTGCATAGCAGGTCTGCGATATGATGTTTACTGTGCGTTCAACCTATTTGGAATAGCATGGAGTTGTACGATGGGTAGTCAATTCGAAGAATTAGACCTTGGGAGGATGGGAGCTTGTAGTGGTGGTGAGCTTTACGCTGGCGTGTTTACATCTATGGGCCTTTACCCACCTGAGCCTGACTATGACTTTTGTATTTTTCAAATGAGGAATGCTGTTTGGCAACTTAATACCAGTATAATTCCCCAGGAAAACGTTTTAAAAACCTATGTTAAAATTAATAAGGGAGCATCTGGCGGTTGGATTTCGGTAAATTTGGCTAGAGATACATATTTCAGAGTTTATAATGCTTCTGGTAAAACTGTTGTTGGATTAAATGAGTGGAAAACATCAAATTACTCTCAATGCCCAGAAAAAATAATTACAGGTGATTTTTCGGTAGGAACTCAATGGGAAATCCCACAAGAGATGATAAATTATTCTGGTAATACATACTTAGGTCTAACAACAAACAATCAAGTTTCTGAAGCTATTCCTTCACTACCATCTCCACCGTGTAGTGACCCTTTTGATGGATGTTGTTATGTAGAAGGAATATGGTCGTCAGATCTGTACCCAGCTATGCCACAACTACAACTCATTTTTATTCTAAAACCAACATAACTTTAAAGGCGAATTTGCCCATCTAGGTGACAATCAATTAAAATGGAATTGATGTCGGGTCTTTTACTTTTTCTCTAATCTATCTTCGGCTTTATCCAGTTTCTTTTTTACTTCTTCCCTCGTAGAATCAAGGGAAAGGGAAATTCCCCACTGTTCTTTTGCTTTCAAAAACTCGCCCTTTTCATAATACGCATCTCCTAAATGTTCGCGTATTATGGCATCGTCCTCACCTTCCGCTTTTAAAAGTTCAATTGCCCTATTAAGCTGCGTAAGTGCTTTGTCCAAAAGCCCTTTCTGATAATACACCCATCCCAGCGAGTCCACGAAATAGCCGTTGTCAGGTTCTATCTGTAATGCTTTTTCTATTAAGAACATTGCTTCGTTCAAGTTTGTTCCCTCTTCGGCAAACATATACCCCAAATAATTCAACGCTTCCGCATTCTCGGGATTTATTTTTATTGCCTTTTTCAAATAATAAACCGCCCTAAAAGAGTCACCGTTTTGCTCGTAAGAAGACGCCAGATGAAATGCTATAAAATCGTCATCGGGATTTAATTGATGCGCTTTCCTTAGATATTTTATTGCCTCATCGTAATTTTTGAATTGCAAATGCGCTATTCCAAACAAAAGATTTATTCTATCTTCGGCGAGTAAAGATTTTTCCGAAGCATTGTCCAGTAAAGACAATGCTTTGTCTTTTTCATTCTGCATGCCGTATATATGAATAAGGAGCAAATAAGGAGCATAAGAATTCGGCGTTAGATTAACAGCCCTTTTTAGATTTTCTTCGGCTTCGTTCATCTTTTCAAGTTGAATGAAGAATGTGCCCAAAAGATAATAAATATTAGCGTCTTTAATCGGACAATCCTGTAAAACCTTCAATCCTTTTTGGTATTCTCCCTGTCTATAATAAAGCTGCGCAAGGTTTGTTAAACTTATATAGTCACTGTTGTTTATCTGAAGGGCTTTCTCGTATACAGAAATAGCCTCATCTATTCTGTCTAAACGGTTGTATATTTCGCCTATTTTATAATAAAGCGCAAGGGAAAAAGGCGAAATCTCAAGCGCTTTTTTATATTCGCTTAAAGCTTCCTCGAGTTTCCCGTCGCCTTCGTAAAAAGTTCCCAGCGCTGCGTATAACTCTGCGTCGTTTGCAGAAAAAGTTTGCGCCTGTTTTAAATACTTCAATCCTTTTTCAAAATTTTCGACTCTCGCATATTCCATCGCGAGCATAAAATAAATGTTTTTTAGTTCTTCTGCGTTTTCGCTATCATGCAATTCTATTACTCTTTGAGCATGCTTTTCGGCTTTTTCCCATTCCTCCCGGCCCAGAAAAAGCGTAAAAAGCAAGTAATTTGCGTTTTGACTTTGTGGATTTTTCTTTAAAATCCCGTCCGCAATTCTAAAAGCGTTTCTATTCTTCCCTTCTTTTTTATATACCTGCGCCAGAACCAACCGCAAATTCTCCTCATCGGGAAAATGTCTTAACGTATCTTCCAATAAGTCTCTTGCCAAACCCATCTTACCTTGGGTAAGGAATAAAGTTATCAATTCTTTACGCAGATAAAAAGAGGAGGGATCGCATTCAAGCGCTTTCTCATATTCTTGAACAACTCTTTCAGCATTACCCTCTATTTTTGACAACTGACCGTTTAAGAAGTGGGCATAAGCGCAATAAGTCTCTTTTGAAGCAGGATACAAATCCTGCAGGAGAATAAAATTACTCAGAAGAAAAACAAACAAAAAAATAGAGTTCCGGATTATTTTGCTCATAATAAAGTTGGGGGATAAAGATATCTCACATTAAATTAGACTTACGGTCGTCCAAAATCTGAACCTGTTTCTAACGGGGCTAAGGCACAACCTTATTCAAAGGATATTCTATAATGTCCGAGGCACCTGCTTTTTTAAGTAAAGGAATTAAATCTTTCACTTTTTCTTCTTCTATTATTACTTCAACGGCATAACCGTTGCCTTCGGCAAGTTTTGAAATGGTGGGATTAATACCCATATTGACGAAAATATCGGTTACCTGCGAACATTGTTTCTTTTTATATAAAACATTCATCTTCAATCCTACTTTACCTTCCGCATTTAACGCCCCTTTTAACAACAGAGCAATATTATCTATTTTTGCCTTCTTCCATTTGTCAGAATAAGACTTGTTATTTGCAATAAGTCTGGTAGTAGATTCCAAAATAGTATCAATGATTCTAAGATTACTTGCTCTTAAAGAAGCTCCGGTTTCGGTAAGCTCTACAATAGCATCAGCTAAATATGGTGGTTTGACTTCGGTAGCACCCCACGAAAACTCAACTATAGCATTCACTTTGTTCTTCTTGAGATATTCTTTCGTAACTTCTACGAGCTCCGTAGCTATTCTTTTACCCTGCAAATCTTTAACACTATTTATTTTTGAATCATTGGGAACAGCAAGCACCCACTTAACGGGCTTCATTCCCTCTTTGGCATATATAAGTTCACAAACTTCAGTCACTTTTGCTTTATTTTCTTTTACCCAATCCATACCCGTAAGCCCGGCATCTATAACACCGCTTGCAACATATTTGGGTATTTCCTGCGCCCTTATAAGCATAGGCTCGATTTCCGCGTCGTCTATCGATGGGAAATAAGAACGCTTGCCTACTATCATATTAAAACCGGCTTTGGCAAAAAGCCTCAAGGTTGATTCCTGTAAACTACCTTTAGGTATTCCAAGTTTTAATTTCATATTGCTATTTTATCACAAAGTCCAAATTGTTAACCACCAACTTTAAAATTCAAGGGATAATCGCAATTTTTATTCCTTCGCCTGCTATTATTTTTTTAAACGCTCCCAAAATGTCCCTCAATGGGATTTTATCTGTAATCAGACGCGACAGATTCAATTCCTGTTTTGCGATTAAAGCATGCGCTTCCTCTACATGGACAGGAGCATGATGGAAAACACCCTTTGTCGTAATTTGAGAATAATGAAGAATTTCGGTATCCAATTTTATTTTCTCGCCTCGCTTGCAACCCCCAAAGAAAAGAACTCTCCCGCTTCCTCTTACCATTTTAACGCTATCTTCCCAAGCTTTCGGATTGCCTGTGGCTTCTATTGCTAAATCTGCCCCTCTGCCAAAAATTTTCTTGATATCGGTTATGAAATCATCGTTTTCTCTTGTCAAAATAGTCTTATCGCATCCTAAATTTTCCGCTATTTTCAATCTCTGTTCGTTCTTTTCCACAACAACGACCTTTGCCCCGATATTTTTCAAAACAAGAAGAAAAACAAGTCCGACGGGGCCCGCTCCAATTATTACCACATTCTCGTCCTTTTCAAAACCGATGTCTTCAATTCCATGAAGAACGCAAGAAAGCGGTTCCAAAAACGCCGCTTCCTCATATGTAATATTCGAAGGTATGCGAAACATATTCGTTTTTACAATCGCTTCAGGGACTCTTATGTATTCAGCATAGGCTCCGTTTAAAAAGATTAAATTTTCGCATAGGGAGAATTGATTCATCTTGCAGTAATAACATTTAAAACAAGGAGCGGAATTTGCCGCAACAACTCTGTCGCCTTTTTTAAAACCGACAACGCTTTTGCCCGCTTTTTCAATGATTCCCGACCATTCATGTCCAAATAGGGACGGTACAAAAATCATTTTTGGATGTCCGCCTTCTCGATAAACCTTAACATCAGTCCCGCAAGTCAACGCAACTTTAATTTTTACGAGAACTTCCTTATCGTTTATAGAGGGTTTTTCAACATCCTCCAATCTAATATCTCTTGGACCGTAAAGAACTGCTGCTTTCATTTTGAAAACCTTGCTCCTTTTCTTAATTTATGCCCCTGTAAAAAATCGTGCGCGCGCATTTTTCTCTTGCCTTCCATCTGCACTTCCAAAATACTTAAATTCCCATTACCTGTAGCAACAATAAGATTATTTTTATCAACTTCTGCTATCTCACCAGGGTTCGCTTTTAAATCAAGAGATTGAATTGTCTGCGCTTTATGTATCTTCAACATTTTACCTTCTAAATATGTGTAAGCAGACGGCCAGGGATTCAGTCCCCTCACAAGATTAAAAATTTCCTCTGCGCTCTTATTCCAATCTATTAAGCCATCCTCTTTTTTTAGCCTCGGAGCATAAGTTGCTTTATTATCGTCTTGTGCAATAACCGCTGCTTTGCCCTCTTCAATGCTTTCCAAAGTGCGATATAACAGGTTAGCTCCTTCCCTAGCCAACTTTTCGGATAAAGTGGCGGATGTATCTTCTCGGTCAATTTCTATCTTTTCCTGGTCGATAATATCTCCCGCATCTACCTTTTCGTTCATATACATAGTCGTAACACCCGTGTGTTTATATCCGCGAAGAATACTAAAAGGAATAGCACCCGCTCCTCTTAAATCCGGAAGAAAAGAAGAATGCAGATTAACACATCCTTTTGGGGGAATTTCCAGTATTTTCTTCGGAAGAATTTTACCATAAGCAACAACAACTATTAATTCAGGCGCAAGAGACATTATATAAGACGCCGTCTCATCATCAATCTTCTCGGGTTGATATACATTTAAACCAAGTTTTAACGCCAAATCCTTTATATCCAAAGGAATAATTTCCAATCCCCTGCCTTTTCTTCTGTCCGGTTTAGTAATAATACTTAGAATATTTATATCTTCTTTCTTTTCAGATAACAATTTCAGCGAAGGAATAGCAAAATTATCCGAACCAAAAAATATTATTTTCATATCAAATCGTCTTATGTTTTAAGTGCTTATTTTAATTCTTCTTCGCTTAAACCGAAATGATGCCCGATTTCATGATAAAGCACTTCTGAAATTTTCCGTTTTATCTCCACATCACTGCCGCACATTTGTTCTATAGTATTCTTGTATATCGTTATTTTATCCGGTAAAGTAAAACTATGCCAAACACTTCGTTTTCTTAACGGTATTCCCCTATATAATCCCAACAAAACCATTCCGCGTTTTACAAAGTTTGTCGGCATGTCCTCTTCTACGACTATATCGACATTTTGCAGCTTATTTTTGAATTGTTTAGGCAATTCTTCCAAAGATTCCTTTACCAGTTTTTGGAATTTATCTTTTGTCATTCTGACTGTCCGGCTCTTATCAGAACATATTCTACTTTTTTCTTCGTTACCTGTATCAAAACTACCGCTGAATAACCATGCAAAGTTACAAGTCGGCTAAAAGTTTCTTTTTCGTCTTCAAATGCCCTCCGTGTAAAATCAATGATAAAACCATCAGAGGCTACCAAATCAACTGCCATTTTTACTTCTGGATATCCTCTTAAAAAACCTTCAACAGTCACACCCCTTTTAACCGCAATATTGGAATTTATAAGTTTTTTTACGATTCTTTCTTTTAAAGGAACATTTCTATAATCAGGACCTGTTATAGCATCTTTTATAATATTAAATATTTCAGATATTTCTTCATCGGACAGTTTTGAAGGTGCAGGAACGAATTTCAATGCTCTCTTGATAAAATTCTGAGTAACGTAATACTCATTTTTGCCATCAACCTTATAAATTCCAACTCCTGTTTCTTCAACCTTATCATTAAGGATATTTTCCCTGTGTCCCGAACTTTGCATCCAACCTTGTACCGATTCTTCCACTATATCGGGATAATTTTCGCACTTAAACAAATTCTCGGCTGATACGGTAAAAGCAATTCCCGCTTTTGTCAAACGCTCGCTTACTGTTTCCTTTTCTTTATTCTCATGCGCAAAATATCCTTTAATAGCCATATCTTGTGAATGCTTGCGCGCCACCTCTGCTACATCCGAAGCCCACTGCACCCCCAAGAGACTATGTTTGAGGCGCTCTTCGTTTACTTTTTCATAAATGAGTTTTTCCAAAAAAGATATTGACCTTGCCTCAACTTGTTCTTTCTCTAAAAAAGAAAAACCCCTTATATCTGCAGATACCAATGCAAATACAACAAAAACAAATAACCAAATTTTCAAATATCGGCTATTCATTCCTTTTTTAACGTTATGCTCATAATTTTGCGTGTTTTCGGGGTTATTTTCCCCGGATTACCCCTCCGACAGCCCACAATCCAAAGGATCCTACTGTCTCCGGAAACCAAAATCGGTATTTTATCCCGCTTGGCAAGGGGAATTTTCTCATCGATAAAAAAGTCCTTTAGTTTCTTTTCCTTATTCATGCCAAAAGGACAAAAACGGTCGCCTTTTTGTCTTGTCCTCAGTATTAAGGGAAATTTTACTTTATCCGCATCAAGATATATCTGCCTGGCATCTTCAAATTTTAAGGGCGTCCTGCTCGATTTTTGCCTTATATCAATGTGGATGTTCTTTTTTATTTCAGGGATATGAAATTTCCCATCTTCTTTGAAAATATAATAAAAAGCTCTTGCATTAGTTGACTTTTCAAGGTTTTCGACCTTTTTTATGATAAGGTTTGCATATTCTTTTATTACTTTTACTTTGGGAGAGAGATACAAACTTAAATTTGCCTTTTTGGACTTGATAATTTTTTCTATTTCTTTGAGGTTTGCATAATTAAGCTCTTTAAATCTCCCGGCAAACTCTCTTAATATGTTGTTGCGCAAAATATGGGGATAAGCCATCAACTTCTTGATGTCCATTTTTATGGCATCCGGCATGCGGGTAGATATCCGTTCTAATATTTGTTGAGTATTCTGTTTTATATACTCGCTGTTTTCTCTTGAAATTTGCGAAACTTTAACGAGTCCTTCTTGTATTTTGGGATTGAACTTTTCAAGATAAGGAATAAGTTCATGCCTTATTTTGTTTCTTAAAAATTTCACATCTAAATTCGACGAATCAATCCTATAATTTATCTTTTCGGATTCAAGATACCTCTCAATTTCTTTTCTGCCTACATCAATCAAAGGGCGAATCAGCTTGATGTCGGCATTTAGCTGTCTCACTGCCGGAATCCCGCCTAAACCATCTTCTCCCGTGCCTCTTATAATTCTAAAAAGGACTGTTTCTACTTGGTCGTTTCTATTATGACCGAAGGCAATTTTATTTGCGCCAAATTTTCTTGTGATTTCCTCCAATGCCTTATATCTAATTCTTCTTGCCGCTTCTTCCAACGATTCGCCTTTCTTTTTCAATTTTTTTATATCTTTTTTTTTAGTCTTGCAGGGGATTTTCAAATCTTTACACGTTTTTTTTACCCATTTTTCATCTTCGGAAGATTCTTTGTCTCTTAACATGTGGTTTATATGTCCCGCGCAAAGAGAAATGCCGTATTCTTTCTTTAATTCAAATAAAAGGTACAATAAAGCGCAGGAATCGGGTCCTCCGGAAAAAGCGACTAATACGTTGTCGCCTCTCTTCAACAGATTCAATTTGTCGATTGTTTTACGAGTTTTTACTATTATTTGTGGTTGTTTTTTGTTTGACAACATGAATTTAGTATATCACCAATAACAACTATTGGACAAATTCTTGTCGAATTGGGAATTGGGAATTTAATATCGCTGAAAACAGATAGGTAACGATATGGTGGCGGTGCAGGGATTCGAACCCCGGACACGCGGATTATGATTCCGCTGCTCTAACCAACTGAGCTACACCGCCCTTTTAAAACGAAACACGAAGGATGATCGCTCCTCCGACGTAACGTCGGAGCCGCTAGGAAGAAGGACGTTTTCTCGTCCCTCGTCTTTCGTCCTTCGTTCTGTATTTTGGTTGCGGGGGACGGATTTGAACCGCCGACCTTAGGGTTATGAGCCCTACGAGCTACCTGACTGCTCCACCCCGCGATCTTATTGGGCATTGTAGTATAAGGTTGTCTAAGTTGTCAAACAAATATGTTTTTTGCGCAATTACAAAATATATCTGCTCCTTTGGGAAAATAAGTATGGTTTTCCCAATGCGTCACAGATTCTTACAATGAATAGAAAAATATAACAAGAAAGTGTAAAATTACTCTTATGAACGCTGAAGAACTATTAGATATTGGCTTGACCCACATGCTTAAGGGTCAATTAGAAAAGGCAGAGGATTGTCTAAAAGAGGCAATTGTTCAAAATATTCAGATAAGAGGCGCGCACCTGGCTCTTGGAGATATTTATTTAAAGCAGAGCCGCTTTGATGCGGCTGAAGAAATGTATACAGATGAAATCAGGATTAACCCTGATTCTGTAAAAGCACACATTGAACTTGCAAACGTGAATATCATCAAAGGGGAAACAGACAAAGCTCTTTTAAATTTAGAAAAAGCACTTTCTTTATCTTCTAATGATTGGCGTGCTTGTAAAGGTATGGGTTATGTTTATTTTGTAAAAGGCGAATCAGACAAAGCAGTTGGTTGGTTTAGGATAGCTGAAGAAGGTAATAAGGATGATCTATCTATCCATTTTTGGCTTGTGCTGATATATCGTCAGAAAGGCATTATAACCGAAATGGATAAAGAAATAGAGAAGGTAAAAGCTATCTGTCAAAACATTGATAAATTCGCCCCAAAACAGGAATTTGTTATTAGTTATGCATTGGGTAAAATTGCTGCTCTTCAGGGAAAATATAAGGAAGCGATCAAGTACCTTGGAGATGCAAAAAAGAAAGTTAATATTAGAAACAAAAAAAGAATAGAGTTAGGTTTAATTTATGACGGAATTGATATTCTCAAAACACTGGCTGAGGCATATGACAAAACAGGAGATAAGATCTCTTCTAATACTATTCAGAAAGAAATAGCCAATCTAACCGGCTCATAAATTTTGGTTCAAATCCGTTCCCGCGAATTTTTCCAGTCCGTCCGGGCTTTGAATCCAGCCGTTATGCAAACCGTGTTTATGCATCATGTCTTGGGCTTCTTCGTATTCTTCAAGAGTGATTCTTCTTCCTATTGGACCCGTTTCTTTTACTTTATAGCAAGGGAAATATTGGCTCATTAAACTGATATAAGTTTGTTGGGAAATTTCTTCCGCAATGAATTTCATGATTTTTTCCGTACCGGAAATTTTGTTTGGCAACACAAGATGCCTGATAATCATTCCTCTTTTTATTATTCCGTTTTCGCCCATCTGGGCTATACCGACTTGCCTGTGCATCTCTTTTATCGACTGCTGATTATATAAAGGATAATTTGGCGCGGAAGAATATTTTTTTGCCGATTTATTATCGCTGTAACGCATGTCGGGAAGATAGATATCTATAATACCGTCTAACAATTTAATCATCTCTGGGAGCTCATAACCGCTCGTGTTATAACAAAGCGGGGTTTTAAGCCCTTTGGGAATCGCGATATAAAGCGCTTTTAAAATTTGCGGCATGATGTGTGTTGGGGTAACGAAATTTATATTATGGCATTCCATTCCTTGAAGTTTTAGCATGTAATCGGCCAATTCTTCTATCTGGATTTCTTTTCCCAATCCCGATTGGCTGAATTTGAAATTTTGGCAATAGATGCAGCGCATATTGCAGTTTGAAAAGAATATTGTGCCGGAACCGTTTTTCCCTGAAACAGGCGGTTCTTCGCCACGATGTTGCGTGTAACTGAAGACTTTCGGCAAAAGCGCAGTCTTGCAAAACCCTTTTTCGCCCTGTATGCGGTCTATTTTGCACTTGCGTGGACAGATAGTGCATGCTTCCAGCAACTTAAAAGTTTTATCAATTACTTTTAGCAAATGTCCGTTATTGTATGATTCTAAATAGGCAGGATATTTTTCCATTGTTTACAAAGTAAACGCATCTTCTATATGATTGATTTCTTTTGCTTTTCCTCTTTTGTCGAAAAGTATAGCAATTACATCAAAACGGCAGGGGCGGTCTTCCCCTTTATATTTTAAATATGCTTTGGCGGTATTTATTATTTTTCCTTTTTTGTGCGGCGTGATTGCTTCCTCTCCTGTTCCGTATTCCGTGGACGAACGGGCTTTTACTTCAACAAAAACCATAGTGCCTCGGTCGTCAGCAACTATATCTATTTCTCCGCCTTTTATACGCCAGTTTCGTTCCAAGATGCGGTAGCCTTTACGCGTCAAAAATTTTGCCGCAATATCTTCGCCGATTTTGCCTGTTGTTTTTTTCTTTGTCTTTTTTGAAAAAAGAGAACTAATCTTTGAAAAGAAGTTTCTGAACAGGTTCATAGGTTTTCCTGTGAATTGGACAAGGGCCATGCTCTTGCAAAGCATAAAGATGTCCTGGGGTGCCATATCCTTTGTGCTTGTCAAAGCCATATTCGGGAAACAATTTATGATATTTTTGCATCAGGCCATCCCTTGTAACTTTGGCTATTATTGAAGCTGCGCCGATAGAAAAAGATTTCGCGTCACCGTTTATTATGGGTTGTTGTGATATTTCTACATCAAGAGAAATAGGACCGTCTATTAAAAGGAATTCCGGAGAAGTTTCCAGATTTTGTATGGCTTTTGTCATTGCCAGACGTGTTGCCTGTAAAATATTTATTTCTTCTATTATCCTCTCGCTTACTATGCCGATACCCCAAGCCAGCGCTTCCTTTTTTATGAGTTCAAAAAGTTCTTCTCTTTTTGAAGAGGACAATTGTTTACTGTCTTTTATCCCGTCTATTTTTTTGAATGGGGGGAAAATCGCTACTGCCGCCACCACGGGACCTGCCAAGGGACCTCTACCTGATTCGTCTATGCCGGCGACAACTCTGATGCCTTTCTGCCATAAATTTCTTTCATAAACGGTAAGGTCGATATTTTCAGGCATAAGACTCCCTTGCTATCTCTTATCTGTTGCGATAAAAAATGTTATCAGACATAACCCTTTTTTGCAAGATAATGTTTAAAACAACTGATTAGGTTATGAAAATGCGAAAAAGCATGAAGAAGAAACGCTGGGTTGAGAGAATGGAGAAATTCAATTTCGGGTATGACTTCTTTGAACGTCTATTTAAAATATTGTTCTTTATTGTATTGATTATTCTGGTGATATGGTTGGTTAAATATCAGGGGAATAGTGTAGATTTGGAAAAAACTTTTGCTGAATTAATTCCAAAATTCATAGTATTCGAACAAGCTGCTCCTACGACAGTAGAATCTAAGCCAACAACTAAAACAATAGATTATCTTGGAATATACCAATTTGGTCAGTTGGTTTTTACTACCGACAAGCCTTACGAAATTAGTGGTAATACTATTGCGTTTGACAAACTTCTACTGAAAGGACGTCCAGATTACGAGAAAAATTTTGTATATGCTGATGCAGAGATTAAAATCACCGCCATCAACGAGTATATTGGACTTCTGGTTTCTGGTGGTTCGGTAGAGGGTCCTGTTTTGCGAGGTGTACAATGTCAGATAGTTCGTAAATAACGCGTGTTATTATGATGCTTTATTTTCTTCTACGAGCATCTAGTATCTAGTATCCAGAATCTAGCATCAAGCATCCCTGCCCGCCGTTGTAGTAGTGGCGGGTAGAACTTATTTTCTTTTCTTCCCATCCCTCAAATAATATAGTTTTGCTCTTCTTACCTTGCCTTTTTTCAAGACCCGTATTTCGCTAATTATCGGTGAATGAAGCGGAAATATCCTTTCAACGCCAATCCCGTAACTGTCTTTTCTAACGGTAAAAGTTTCTCTTATGCCGCCGCCTTTTCTTTTTATCACTATCCCCTGAAACGGATAAATCTTTTCTCTTTGGCTAACCTTTCCTTTACTGCCTTTCTTTCTATCTCTCTCTTCCTTAATTATTTCCTTAACTTTCAAAGAAACTTTTACTGTGTCCCCTACTTGAAAATTAGAAATTTTTGTCTTCATTCTAGGTTTTTCTATTATTTGCCCTACATCTAACATTTTACGTCCCCCTGTTTTTAATAATCTAATTATACATGATTACAGTTTTTCTTTTTTTATTTCTTCTAACATTTGTTTGTCTTTTTCGCTTAACTTAATCACATTAAAAAGTTCGGGTCTTTTTAAATAAGTTCTCCTTAACGCTTCTTTTCTTCTCCAATCGAAGATTTGCCCATGATTTCCCGATAAAAGAGAGTCTGGAACTTTCATTCCTTTGAATTCGACGGGTCTTGTGTATAACGGCCCCTCCAAAATATTTTGATGAAAGGAATCCAACCGCATGGATTCTTTGTTCCCCAAAACTCCAGGAATAAGTCTTGTTATCGTATCCACAACAACCATAGCGGCAATTTCTCCGCCGCTTAGAACATAATCGCCTACGGATATTTCTTCGTCAATAAGATTTAAACGTATTCTCTCGTCCAATCCCTTATAATGTCCGCATATAAGGATAACCGATGATTCCTTTGCCAATTTTTTGCTTTTTCCCTCGTTTAAAATTTCTCCTTGCGGAGTGAGTAAAATAGTCCTGATTTTATTTTTCTTTCTTTCCTGCCCGCCTGTTCTGCAATGGCGGGTATTTTTCGCCTTGATTTTTTTTATAGCGTTATACACGGGCTCTATCCGCATAATCATTCCGGCGCCGCCGCCGTAAGGATAGTCGTCTGTAGTTTTACGTTTACCCAAACCAAATTCTCTCAAATCATGCAAAAATATTTTAACAAGCCCCTTTTCTTGCGCTCTTTTTATTATGCTTTCTTCTAGAACTCCACGAAACATGCCCGGGAATAGAGTCAATATATGGATATCCATGTTATTAAAAACGATTATCGATACCAGATTCTCGCTACCAAATTCTAATCTTTTGTTTTTACGAGTATCAAGTACTCAATTTTTATTTTGCTTTTGGTCTGCTTTTGAGGATATTTTCTACTGTAGGCGTGGCAGTAGCTCCATTTGCCATCCAGTATTCCAAACGTTCTTTTTTTATATCCACTTTTGCTGGATTTTGATTCGGGTCATAAAGCCCAATTTCTTCAATCAGTCTGCCATCTCTGGGAAAACAAACATCTGCAACCACTATTCTGTAATAACTTTGTTTCTTTTTGCCTATTCTTTTTAATCTGATTCTTATCGCCATAATTCCTCCATTTAATGTTTAAGACAATTTAGGCATAGTCCCCCTATCCTGATTTCCCCCCTCGAGAAATTCGAAGAATTTCCGAGACCAAAGTCCCTGAAATTGCATTCTGCAATTTCTAGGGGGAAATCAACTTAGGTAGAAACCCCTTTCTTTTCATTTGTGCTCCTTTGCCAGCCATTTCCTTTACAAATTTTTGAACGGAATAAAATTGCTTTAATAATTGATTTATATCCTGGACACTCGTCCCGCTTCCTTCAGCAATTCTCTTTTTTCTGCGACCGTCTATTATACGTGGGTTGCACCTTTCTTCAAGAGTCATTGATAAAATTATAGCTTCTATATGTTTATATCTTTCTTCGGAAACATCAAAATTTTTTAAAGAAGGGTCTACTGGCAAATAGTCTAGCATTTTGGACAAAGGCCCGATTTTTTTCATCTGTCTTAATTGAGTAAGAAAATCTTCGAAGTCGAGTTTTTCCGCTTTAAGTTTTTTTGCTAATCTTTGAGCATCGCCTTTTTCAACTTCAACCTCTGCCTTTTCAACCAATGTTAGGATATCTCCCATACCTAATATGCGCGAAGCCATTCGCTCAGGATAAAAAATTTCCAAATCTTCTGTTTTTTCACCCACGCCTATGAATTTAATCGGCACATTTGTAACTTTCCTAACTGATATTGCTGCTCCTCCGCGGGTATCGGTGTCCAACTTTGTAAGGATTACGCCTGTTATACCTAATCTTTCATTAAAACTTTTTGAGATATTTACCGCATCCTGTCCTGTCATTGCATCTGCAACGAGTAGAATTTCGGAGGGAGAAACCGCTTCTTTCATTCTGATAAGTTCTTCCATCAGTTCATTGTTTACATGAAGCCGTCCCTGAGTGTCTATAATTAAAGCGTCTGCGCCCATAGAATTCGCTTTCTTTACCGCGTTTACAGCTATGTCAATCGGATTTTTCCCATCCGTAATCACGGGTAGTCCCAAGTTTTTCCCGAGAAATTGAAGCTGCTCTCTTGCCGCAGGCCTTTGTGTGTCTGTCCCGGCAAGTAAAACGTTCTTCCCTTTATTGGTTAAAATCTTTGCCAATTTACTGCTTGTTGTTGTTTTACCGCTTCCCTGCAGCCCAACCAGCATAATAATGTTAGGTGGATTTGATGAGTGTTTTAGCGGCGAAGAGTCTTTGCCGAGTAATTCAATTAATTTTTCGTGGACTATTTGAACCAATTTCTGGGAAGGAGTAATACTAGTGATAATTTTTTGCCCGATAGCATCTTGCGCAACGGCCTCAACAAATTCTTTTACTATTCTATAATTTACATCCGCTTCAAGCAAAGCAAGTTGAATCTCGTGTAACATTTCCTTTATATTGCTTTCGCTGATTACTCCCTGCCCTCTTAAATTTTTAAAAATCGCTTGTAATTTGCCGGTTAGATTTGCAAACATATCTTTTTTATCCGCCTTTTCTATTATTTGGGTGCTATTCTATAAATTATCTCGCCTTGTCTTATCATTCCAAGTTGTTCCCTTGCAATTTTTTCAATATATAATGGGTCTGTTTTTAGTTTTGTGATTTCTGTTCTTAATGTCTCGTTTTCCTTTTCCAATTCTTCTATCCTGATATTTAAAGTTTCGCGTTCCTCTGTGTACCTTACAAGAGTCAAATAGTTTGGGATAAAAAGATACATCAAAATCCCTCCCAGAAAAACAAACAAGATTATCCAAGCCCATTTTTTGTTGTTTGTCCGCTTCTTCATAATTCAAATGCTTTCTTTCCCGAATATCTCGCAATAGAACCGAGTTCTTCTTCTATTCTCAAAAGTTGATTGTATTTGCATGTGCGTTCAGAGCGGCACGGAGCGCCTGTTTTGATCTTGCCCGCGCTGGTGGCAACAACCAAATCCGCAATAAAAGCGTCTTCGGTTTCGCCTGAGCGGTGAGATACCAAAGATGTATAACCCGCTTCTTTTGCGATTTTAATGGTATCTAATGTTTCGGTTAATGTCCCTATCTGATTGAGTTTTATCAAGATGGAATTGGCGACCTTCATTTGAATGCCTTTATTTAATCTTATTGGATTTGTGACGAAAAGGTCGTCTCCTATAAGACGGATTTTACTTCCCAATTTTTCGGTCATTAGTTTCCATCCGTCCCAATCATCTTCCGCCAAGCCGTCTTCAATGAACAATATCGGATATTTTTCAACCAGTGAAGTGTAATAATCTGCCATCTGCTCGGCGGACAATGTTTTATTTTCGCTTTCCAAAACATAATTTCCGTCTTTGAATAAGTTCGACGCTGCAACATCAAGCCCTATGTGGATATCCTTGCCTTCGCTGTAGCCGGCACTTCTAATTGCGTCGATGATTATCTTTATTGCGTCTTCGTTTGATGTCAGGTTTGGCGCAAAACCGCCTTCGTCCCCCACTGCCGTGGAAAGTTTTTTGGATTTCAATACGGATTTTAAAGTTTGATAAACTTCCGCCGCCATGCGCATTGCTTCTTTGAAAGAAGGCGCGCCTGTGGGCGTAATCATAAATTCCTGTATGTCTACATTGTTATCCGCATGCATGCCGCCGTTTAAGATGTTCAGACACGGAGCAGGCAAAAGGTTGGAATTTGCGTTGAGGTATTTATATAGAGGAAGTTTTTTTTCTGCCGCGGCGGCTCTGGCGCAAGCCATAGAAACGCCCAGTATTGCATTTGCGCCCAATTTGCCTTTATTCGGCGTGCCGTCCAATTTTATAAGAAATTCGTCTATTTCTCTTTGCGCGGCGGCGTCTTTTCCTTTTAGTTGCGGCGATATTATATTGTTGACATTGTTTACCGCTTTCGTTACACCTTTTCCTTTAAATCGGTTTTTATCGCCGTCTCTCATCTCCAATGCTTCGTGTTCGCCTGTTGAAGCGCCCGAAGGAACAGCGGCCCTGCCTACTATCCCTGATGAAAGTTTTACCTCCGCTTCTACTGTCGGATTTCCTCTGGAATCCAAAATCTCTCTACCTTTAACTTCTACTATCTCACTCATCGTTAAACCTCCATATTTTTAAAATGTGTATCTATTTTACCAATCAACCGCCTAATATTTAAATTAACTCTTTGACTTTTATTGGGTTCCCGTCTGCTGTGCACATTAGACAGGACAGAAAAAACGGTCTTACGAGTCTAAAGAGGCTTGAGATTATACTAACAGAGCATACCTATGTCAAAATCGCATATAAGTTACGCCGACGCCAATAGATATAATTTACTTTACTTAGAGCAAGAAAACCTTCTGCCACAACAATTGTTCCTTTCTAAATGCAAAAATGATAGAATAATTTTGAGCTTCACAATATCAAGAATGAAAATAAATTAGGAGGGAAAACAGAATGCTAAAAAAAGATTTATTGAAAAGCCTTGTTTTGCTTCCATTAATTGCTTTTTTTATTCTGCTGTTCACTATCCCAAATCATGCTTTTGATAAACGAGAGAATAGAGAGGAAAGAAAAAAACAGAAACTTGAAGAACTTCAAGAACAATTTCAGTGGTGGCCAACCGACGCTATGCCCGGTCCCGTCCAAGACCCCGAGCGCGGCGGTTATTGGTGGTGGCCTGAAGAACCGGGCAAGATAGAACCCTGGGGGAACCGCGGCTATGTTTACGTATATAAGATGATTTTTGATTATCAAGAAGACGAACTGCCCCCGCCTGAGCCGAAAGAATTAAGACCATCGTTGCTTATAAAGAAAATAATAAGGAATGTAAAAATTTACTTTGATTTTGACAAATATAACTTGCGCGAAGATGCTAAAGTTATTCTGAATGATGCCATTAGGGTATTAAATAGAAATCTTGAAGCAAGCATTCTAATTACCGGCAACTGCGATATCCGCGGACCAGAATCATACAACAAGAAATTAGGGAGAAACCGCGCTGAGTCGGTAAAAAAATTCATGCTCGAAAACGGTATTGCTGAAAACCGCATTAAAATAGTGAGTCGGGGCAAACTTGACGCTGTAGCCCCAGTCACAGATATAGTCGGAATGCAAAAAGACAGGAATGCTCAATTTATGATAGCCGAAGTCCAAGAAATAATGTTGCCTTCTCCGGGAAAAGCAAAAGAAATGCAGGCAGAACAAATCGGAGAGGAGACATTCTTGATAGAGAAAGAAGAAATCATAGAATCGGAAATAAAAGTTTCCACCAAAGAGTATATAATCCAAAAAGATGATACGCTTTCCAAAATTGCGCAGGAACAACTTGGGAGAGCATCCCGTTGGAAATATCTTTATGAACTTAATAAAGATCGAATAAAAGACCCGAATAAACTAAAAGTAGGGCAAAAAATAATTATACCGATTGAATAATTTACGGCACAGAATAAAAACGGAGAAATAAAATATGTTTTTGAGAATTACAATCGCTGCGTTTATTGCTTTAATTTTGGCTGGTTGCGCCACAACAACTCCAACCCCCAAAAATCAAGCGCAACAACTTCAAAATCAAGTAAAGGAATTACAGGATAAGATAACTTTTCTCGAACAAGAATTGCAAATAAAAAGTAAAGAAATCAGTGAATTGGAAAGTGAACTTGAAAGAACAAGGATAATAGAACATCATCCCAGACAAGAAACCGCACCGATAATAAACTTATCTATCCGTCAAATACAAATAGCATTAAAAAACGCCGGCTTTTATAGAGGAGTAATTGACGGCAAATCGGGAACGCAAACAAAATCCGCAATAGAACAATTTCAAAAAGCACATGGGCTTAAAGTAGACGGAATCGTCGGCACACGCACTGCGTTAGCATTAACCAATTACTTAAACAAGTAATTAAATTTTTTACTGCCTTGTAGGTAGAACAATCCACTTACAAGACGAGGCTCTTTATGCTTTTTCTTAGGAATAAGTAATCATGCATTACTTAAACGAACAAAACATATTCATCTTCCTTGTTCAGGTATTCTTACTGTTGGGATTAGCCCGAATCCTCGGCGAAATTTTCAATAAATGGAAACAGCCACCTTTAACTGCGGAAATCCTGATAGGCATTATTTTAGGAAAAACTATTCTGGGCAGATTCTTCCCTCAATTACATCAATATATTTTCCCGCCTGATATAGTCCAGCAAAGCATGTTTGAAACCGTTGCATGGCTGGGTGTCTTATTCCTTCTTTTGGAAATAGGGCTTGAAATAGATTTCTCAAGCGCCTGGCGGCAAAGAGGAGACGCGTTAAAAATATCTCTGTTGGACATTGTCTTTCCTATGCTAATCGCTTTTATTCCCTGTTTATTCTTGCCTGATCATTACTTGGTGGACCCAAGCAGAAGAATAATTTTCGCTTTTTTTATGGCTACGGTAATGACAATAAGCGCCATGCCGATAACAGCCAGAGCCCTGCACGACTTAAAATTATCCAAAACAGATTTAGGATATTTGATAATGTCCGCGCTTTCGGTCAACGATATTATCGGCTGGCTGATATTTACGATGGTTTTGGGCATTTTCACGCAAATCAAGTTCAATATAGGTTCCGCTTTCCTTATATTTTCCCTAACAATCGGCTTCGCCGTTTTATGCCTTACTATAGGCAGAAAATTCACCGACCGTTTTATTTCTAAAATACATTCCAAAAACTTGCCCGAGCCGGCAACTTCGCTTACATTCATATGCCTTTTGGGCGCGTTATGCGGCGCGATAACCCAAAAAATCGGCATTCACGCGTTATTCGGTTTCTTTTTGGCAGGCATAATGGCGGGAAGCTCGCCGGCGCTTTCAGAAAGAACCCGCCAGATTATTTCTCAAATAGTCTATGCTCTATTCGTCCCGCTATTTTTCGTAAACATAGGATTAAAAGTTGATTTCTGGTTGAACTTTGATATTTTTCTTGTTTTATTGTTTAGCATTATCGGAATTTTAGGCAGATTTTTTGGGGCGTGGTTTGGCGTCAACTTAACAAAAATTGACAGAGCAAACCGTTTGCCGATCGCGATTGCACATATACCCGGAGGCGTGATGGAAATAGTGATAAGCGTGCTGGCGCTGGAATATAACCTTATTACAGCAAGAGTTTTTGTGGCGATTGTTTTCAGCGCGGTATTTTCATCCGTAATACTGGGACCATGGTTAAATTATGCCATTAAGAAACGCAAGAGAATAAGCGTTTTGGAATTCTTCTCCCGAAGGGCTATTATCCTTGAACTGTCAACGGAAAACAGGGATAAATCCATAAAAAACCTTTGCGAAATTATCTGCGAACAGGAGGGATTTTCAAATGTAGAAAAAATCTACAAAGCAGTATTAGACCGGGAAAATTCCATGGGAACGGCAATGGAAGAAGGAATCGCCGTCCCGCATGCGCGCCTTTCTTTCCTAAAAAAACCTATTATTGCTTTCGGCAGGTCTATATCCGGAATAGACTGGAATTCTCCTGATGGAGAACTTACTCATTTTATATTTTTAATATTAACGCCAACTGATAACGACGTCCAGGTCCAGACACTTGCGTTGATTGCAAAAGCGCTAAGTAACAAAAAAGTCAGGAATGGACTTATAAATGCAAAAGATATTCAAGACATTTGGAATATCCTTGAAAATTCACTTGGGATAATAAAACGTTAATCAAAGGTGAATACATGAAAAAATCGCAAATAATATAGAATAGTTCCTACCGGTGGCAACTTAACCACAATAGGAGCTGTTTTTGTAAGTATGTGCCTTATAACATATCATATCAATTATTTTGGGAACTACAATGAAACACCGCGCTTGGCGTACTATATGCCCTATGGGGATACTTCAGGAGAAAATAGGTAAAATAAAATCCAAGCAAAATAAAAAAAATGGTAAAAGTAAGTAATTTGAGATTTCTTGTTAAAAGTATTACTATTTTTATATTAGTATTTCTACTCTATATGATGCCGCAAAATTCAAACGCTGAAACAAAAATGGAAAAAGCCACTTTTGCAGGAGGTTGTTTTTGGTGTATGGAGCCCGTATTTGAATTCCAGCCGGGAGTCATTGACGTACAAGCAGGATATATGGGAGGAGCTACCAAAGACCCTACATATAAAGATGTTAGTTCGGGCACAACAGAGCACAGGGAAGTAGCGCAGATTACATATGACCCTTCAAAAATTTCATATTCCCAGCTTCTGGATATTTTTTGGCTACAAATAGACCCCACAGATCCCAAAGGACAGTTTAACGATAAAGGAAGTCAATATAAAACAGCTATTTTTTACCATACAGAAGAACAAAAGAAACTTGCAGAAAAATCAAAAGAAGAACTGGAAAAATCCGGAATACATAAAAAGCCAATAGTTACAGAGATAATTCCCGCATCCATATTCTATAAAGCAGAAGAATACCATCAGGATTACTATAAGAAAAACCCTGAAAGATATGACAGGTATAAAAAAGCATCGGGAAGAGAATCTTTCCTGAAGAAAATAAAACAAATATGGGAAACATTCAAAAAACAAAAAGAAACTCAAGAAAACAAAAAATACCAGAAACCAACTGACGAAGAATTAGAATCCAAGTTAACACCCCTGCAATACAAAGTTACCCAGGAATGCGCAACGGAAAATGCTTTTGACAATGAATACTGGAATAACAAGAGAGAAGGAATCTATGTAGATATAGTTACAGGAGAACCATTATTCAGTTCGAAAGATAAATTCAAATCGGGAACAGGCTGGCCAAGTTTTACAAAACCCTTAGAAGAGGAAAACATAGTTGAAAAAGAAGACCGAACCCTCTTTATGAAAAGAACCGAGGTGAAAAGCAAACAGGGAGATTCTCATTTGGGGCATTTGTTCCAAGACGGTCCCCAACCCACAGGATTGCGCTATTGCATAAATTCTGCAGCATTGCGCTTCATTCCCAAAGAAGATTTAGCAAAAGAAGGTTACGGAGAATACTTATCTATTTTTTCACAAATAAAAGGAGGTAAGAATATGAAAATAACAAGCCCGGATTTTCAGAATAATCAACTTATGCCCGGCAAGTTCACATGTGACGGAGAAGATATCAATCCTGCTCTTAATATTGAAGGTGCTCCAGAAGGAACAAAAAGTTTGGCATTGATAGTTGACGACCCTGATGCGCCGATGGGCACTTGGGTGCATTGGGTAGTTTTTGATATTCCTGTAATTTCAGAAATTAAAGAAAACAGCATCCCTGGCAAGCAGGGAAATAATACTGCCGGCAGGAAACAATACCATGGCCCCTGCCCGCCTTCGGGAACACACCGCTATTTTTTCAAAATATATGCGATTGATACGATGTTAAATTTAAATGAGGGAACAACCAAAGCCCAATTAGAAGAAGCTATGCAAGAACATATATTAGAACAAGCGGAATTGTTCGGGTTGTATAAGAGAAGATAAAAATGGATTATACCTGCCAGAAATGCCAAAAAAGTTTTAAAAAAGATGAGATTTTTGTCATTGATAATAAGAACATATGCATTTACTGTATATACGGTAAAACAAAACCTTTTAAGATATATCCTATAGGCATAGTAAAAAACAAACTAAACCTTAACGGGACAGACTTCGGAACTTTAGGTAAGGAAAGTATATCCTGCATAGAATTATTACCCTCCCAAAAGCCATTTTTATATAAACTTGAGGAAGAAAAATATATAACTTTGGTATATTACTTACATAAATTCAATAAAGTAAGAACTGTTTTTAGCAGGGGTCTGGACGGTAAAAAGGTAGGAGTTTTTGCTTCAAGAACACCTCACAGGCTATCTAAAATTGCTATTCAGGATGTAAAATTAGTTAAAGTAGAAGGAACTAAACTATATGTTGAAGGGTTGGACGCAATTGATGGTAGTCCCGTAATAGATATAAAAATGGAATGGAACTCTCCCCCTACCCCGACGTAACGTCGGGATAACAGGGGGACTTCGCACTCCCGTAGGGAGTGCTTCGGGAGGAGTAAAAATGAAAAAGCTGGGAATTGTAGTTTTAATACTGGTAGTTTTAGTTGTTGCTCTAATCTCCGCTAAAAACATAATAGCTAAAAAAGCTATATCGGCCGGTGTTAAGACGATGACGGGATTGGATTTAAGTATTGGTAGTATGAATGTAGGAATAATAAAAAGTATGGTTAGCATAAAAGAAATGAAGTTATACAACCCGCCCCAGTTCAGCGACAAATTAATGATAGACATGCCGGAAATCTATGTTGATTATGATTTGGGTGCATTCCTAAAGAAAAATGTGCACATTGAAGAAATGAGGCTTAACCTAAAAGAATTTGTTGTAGTGAAAAACGAAAAAGGTAAACTTAACCTTGATTCTCTAAAAGTTGTTAAGGATACAAAAGAAAAGGGAACCCCATCTCAAGAAGAGAAGACACAAAAAGCAGAGTTTAAAATAGATGTGCTTGAGTTAAAAATAGGTAAAGTTGTTTACAAAGATTATTCTAAAGGTTCAGAACCCAAAACAACAGAATTTGAGTTAAATATTGATGATAGATATGAAAACATAACAGACCCTAAAAAACTTGCCAGCTTGATCATAACCAAAGCGCTGATAAATACAGCAATCGCAAAACTTGCCGATTTTGATTTGGGTTCTCTGCAGACAGAAGCAGGCGACCTTTTAAAAGGCGCAACCAAATCAGCTCAAGGCACACTTGATAAAGCAAAAGAAGAGGGTGAAAAGACAATGGAAAAATTGAAGGATATTTTGCCATTCTAAGAATTAAATAAAGTGAAATTGATTGAGTTGTATAAGAGAAGGTAATCTAAAAATAAATGTTCTTGGAGACAATTGTCATGAATTTAATGGAAATATTATATGGATTATCTCTAATTATTATTGGAATAATTGGAGCAATCGCATTATGGAAAAAGCAGAAAAAAATTCTTTTGTTGCTGGTTATTTGTTTGCTTTTTCAAGTTTATTATGGCTTGAATGAAAAAAAATCAGATAAACAATACCAGAAAGAGATACTAAAAATGGGAATAGGAATATCTAAAAATCTTGACGAAATAAAAGAAAAAATGAGCGATAAATTATTAACAGACAAAGACTGGATTACTATTTATTACAATACAGTTGAGAAAATACCTGTTTATTTTACTCCTAAAGAATGGAAAGATAGTGAAAGATTACTATACGAACATCTATTAGAAGAAATTAATGGTCAATTTAGCATGAGAGGCACTGAAGGAAGTAGGATTAGCACGATTGAAAATTTTAAAAAAGAACGTAATAAACTACTTCAAGCAAAAGAAAGAGAATTTAATAAATAGAATAATATATCTTCCCCCCACAAAATCACCACATCCTGTTATAATAACTTAAAATTATAAGAGAATAAATCCCCCCTAGTCCGCCACTGATACAATGGCGAGACTAACAGGGGGGACTCCGTACTCCTACGGGAGTACTACGGGAGGATTTGTTATGAAGCCTAAAGTTATTTTCGCGCTTGTTGTGGCAGGTTTATTCTTAATTCTTTTGCTTCAAAATACTCAGGTTGTTGACATAAGACTGTTCTTTTGGAAAATAAGTATGTCCCGCATTATTTTGTTACCTTTAATGATACTTATTGGTTTCATAATCGGGTTCTTTGTGGGGAAAAAATCCTGGTAACTGACTATCGTTTTTTCCATGATTTATAATCACAAAATGCAAAATAAAACAGTAGAATCATTTGATAAAACGAAAATCGCTTTGAATCATTTTAAAAAAGACGGCAGGGATGCTGTCTTAATTATTTGTCACGGGTTTGCAATGTCCAAAGATTCAAAACCTTTTTTAGACCTTTCCAACGACCTTTTCGAACTATACGATATTATTGCAATGGACCAACGCGGGCATGGAGACAGCGGCGGCATATTTGGTTTTTCCTCTATAGAGCACGAAGACATCAAAGCAGTCGTTGAATATGCTAAAAAGAATTATACCTGCATTTATTTAATGGGATTTTCGTTGGGAGCCGCTTCTTGTATTATTGAAGTGGCAAAACATAAGAATGTAAACGGCTTAATCACTATAAGCGCGCCGATTAGTTTTGAGAAGATTGAAAACAGATTCCTGTATAAAGACGCTCTTATCCCCGGAATCAAGAAGTCGGGCAAACATACTTTTAAGATGCGACTAGGGAATATGTTTGCGAAAAAGGAAAAACCCATCAATGTTATTGACAATATCTCCCCTATCCCGCTTTTGTTGATTCAGGGAGAAAAAGACCCGATTATTTTCAAGCACCATGCGGAAGCACTATACAAAAAAGCCAAAGACCCGAAGAAATTGGCAATGATAAAAAACGGCTTGCACGCGGAAGATTTGTATATAAATAGCCCAAAAGAATTTGTATCTTTGTGTAATTCGTGGCTGACGGAATCTACTTTAACAAGCTAATGAAAAACAAGTACTATGTGTACATCGTTGAGTGTAGTAAGGGCACTTATTACACAGGTTACACGAATGATTTGGAAAAACGGCTTAAACTGCATAATGACGGAAAAGGCGCGAAATACACCAGAAGTAGAAAACCTGTTAAATTGGTATGGTATAAAGAATATAAACATTCCAAGAAAGCTGTTCTAGAAGAGATTAGAATAAAGAAACTAACAAGAGCGCAGAAAGAGAGATTAGTTAAAAATGCTAAATAAGTAAAAGCAGGGCCGAATTATCCTAATTATTCGGATCAGTTTTCTTCGTATTTGCTCCTTGTATCTCATTAAGTTGATACTGGATTGTTTTTAAACTTTCCAAGGTAGCATTTCTCGAGCTGTAAACCCACCACCATAGTTTCATTAATATAGTAACTTCGTGCAATATGAGAATGACGATAGCCATAAGAATCATTGTCTTCATGTTGTCTGTTCTAAAGAACTGCCAAAAACAGAATAGGATAAGCCCCGTCGCAAAAAAAAGATAAGCCCATGTTACATATTTTGCAATTTTGGTTCTTTTTCTATACATTTTTACCACCTCCTTAATTGAAGTTGCGTGTCTGTTTTCATCATATTTAAAATCTTGTTCAAAAACCGTCCGGATTTGTTTATCCAGTTTTTCCATCATAACTTTTCCTCCAATAAATTTTTTAATTTTTTTCTGGCATAATGAAGTCTGGACTTTGCTGTTCCCTTAGGTATACACAAAACAGTTGCAATTTCATCAAGATTAAAACCCTCGATATAGAAGAAACCAAGAATAGTATGTTCAGCTGGGTGTAGTTTGCACATAGCTTCCTGAACGGTATCGAAAGTAGAATTATGCTGCAAATCTTTATCATGAACTGACTGCGCATATAGTTCGTGCGTTTTCCTTCTTTTAATCTCTTTACGAATCCAATCTATGGCTAAGTTATTTACGATTCGAAGAACCCATCCAGGAAAAGCCGCGGGGTCTTCCAATCGTGCAAGGGATTTAATAACTCTCATCCAAGTGTTTTGGACAATATCCCACGAGGCATTTTCATCCCGTGTTATTTGAAACGCATGTCTCCAGAGACGCTTTTGCCAACGTTTAACAAGTTCCTCAAAAGCCTCAACTTGTTTTTGCTGACTGCGAAGCACCAGAATTTCGTCATGCAGATTTTCATACCTGTTATTCATTTCTCTCTCATGAATAAGACGTACACACAAACAAAAAGGTTCAAACTTCCATATATAGTATATAATTTGACCATGGAAAAACAAAAGAGGACTTCAGCCGCCTTCGGCGTTTTAGACACCGCCTTTTGAAAGGAATGAGAGGGTATCTTCAAGGAGGATTGACGCTAATAAAAGAATACTTGACAAAATATTTTTATGTGTTATATTTACTACCTGCTTATTATACATATAATATAGTCTTGAGTTTTGTTCCAGAGAAAAAAGAGAACTAACTTTATTAGAGGTTAGCAATGAATAAAGACTCCCTATCTTTAAATTTAAAAAGAAAATTCGGGACAAAAAACTTATTTGCTCACCTGATTATTCTAAGTTTATTTCTTATTTTACCTGCTAAATCCTTCTCCTTCAAGAAAGTTGAACCCTCAGCCGAGTTAGTTCAAGCGGCAAAAGAATTCAATGCCCGCTATAATAACAAATGGAAGATTAACTGGAATCCCAAAACCGGACTCCTTAGTTCAATTGACTATCACCGCACCCTGTCTATCTCCGGCTCTCCTGATAGAGTAGTCAAGACTTTTATTGAAGAAAATCAAACTCTTATGCCGCTTAAAGTGTCCGAGATGGGTAAGCCCGCGATAAGCGAACGAGAAGGATTCAAACTTGTAGAATATCAGCAGGTTTACGAAGGTATCCCGGTGCACTGGGGAAGAATTAAATGCGACGTTACCGACAAGGGAGAACTTACCGAGATCGTTTTAAATTACTACCCCAACATCACCCTTGATCCTGTTCCCGCTATTACTCAGGAAACTGCGCTTGAATTGGTAAAAGCAGATTTAGGCGTGGAAGAATCCCCGGATTCGGAACCAACCGTAGAACTGGTCATATTTCCCGACTATGACGGAGATTATTATCTTACCTGGAAGGTGAGAATTTCCTGCCGGGACCCGCTTGGCGATTGGTTCTATTTTGTTGATGCCAAAACAAGCGAGATAATCCATAAGTACAATAATATTAGATATTAGGAGATATTTGATGAAGGATATCCGGAGAAAATTTTTATTGGCGATAGGAATTTGTCTAATAATGACCGTCGTTTGTACTTCTGAAATTAAGGCGGAAGAAGGTCCATCCTCGGCTGACCAGATTTCTCCTAAAAAAACAGAATTAAAAACCAAAAAAGAGCCTCATTTTGTTATTATAGAAAAAAACCCCGCCCCCAAAAGAGAGTTGAAAGTAAAGGAAACTGCACCCGCACCTCTTCTGGAAAGAGTGGAATTTAAAGAAATTACACCACCTGCACCCATTGGGTTAGAAACAAAAGGGGGCACGGTAATTACGAAACCCTCTAGTTATCAAATCGGAGTCGCAGTTGAGGGAGAAAAACAAACAAGAGAACACCGACTGGAGCAGGGCGAAAGATTTAATTTCGGCGTTCAGCAGGAAGAAGCCTTTCCGCTAACCCCTTCTGACAAAAAACCGGAAATAAAAGCTGAAATAGGTGAAGCTCAACCGCTAGCTCCTTCTTCTCAAAATTGGGAAATAAAAGCTGAAATAGGTGAAGCCCAACCGCTTGCTCCAGTTGATGTTAAAAAGAAAAATCTCCGCACAGGGATTAAGGTGAAGAAAGTAAAACTGATAACCCCCGGCGGAGCCGCGGGAGAAGCAACCGAGGAAATAATTGCTCCTCCAAGGGAAAAAAGAACCACCCCAAGGGAAAGAACTGCCCGGCTGCTCGAAAAATCTGATAAAAAGGAAGAATAATTTAATCTTTAAAATATAAAACATGAATTTATTAGCTAATATTATTCGTATTCTCGTTCCAAAAACCTCCTCACGTGTATCTATTTTTACCCTGCTTTTCCTGATAGCCATAACTTTTACAACCGTCTCAACTGCTATGGCCTATACCGATGTTCAGGTAATAGATTTTTGGCCTGTTACCCCTTTAGAAGCTCTGGAAGATTGTACAATACGTACGCAGCTACATAATTATGGAGATAGTGGAGACTATGTTTATGAGATATATGTTGATGATTACTGGATAGTTGGGTGGGATGGTTATATAAATGCGGGGGAAACCGTTTATTATTATGATGTTATCCCCGGATCCTACTTGGACGAAGGAACACATAAAATTTATGTTTGGGCTGATGGGGACCGCACCGAATGGTGGACCTGGACCGGCACGCCTGATTTAGAATTAACTGATATTTATGATCCCACTTCTTTAGAAGGCGGCGAAGAGAGCATCATTGAGGCCGAACTTACCAATATTGGAACTGGCAACGCCGACCCATCTACCTTAATTTTATATGTTGACGATGCGAGTGTAGCTAGTTGGAATATCCCTTCTCTGGATGCATGGACTTACATCCGGCCTTATATTCCCTTTCCCGCGGGGTTCTTCTTAGCCGGGGAGCATAGCTTTAGATTTGTCGCTGACTACTATGATGATGTAGATGAATCTGACGAAACCAACAATGAACGCACCGAGAGTTGGACCTGGACCGGCACGCCGGATTTAGAAATAACCCATATTTATGATCCCACTTCTTTAGAAGGCGGCGAAGAGAGCATCATTAAGGCCCGACTTGCCAACGCTGGTTACGCTGATGCCGTCGGTCCCTTTACCCTAGCTTTATATGTTGACGATGTGAATGTAACTAATTGGAATATACCTTCTCTCTCGGCACGGACTTATATCGAGCCTTATGCTACCGCGTCCGGGGGGTTCGTGGCCGGGGAGCATAGCTTTAGATTTGTCGCTGACTCCGATGATGACATAGCTGAATCTGACGAAACCAACAATGAACGCACCAAGAGTTGGACCTGGACCGGCACGCCTGATTTAGAAATAACCGATATTTTTGACCCCACTTCTTTGGTAGCTTATGAAGGGAGCACTGTTGGGTTCCAGCTTAACAACATCGGTTACGATACTACCGGTGTTCCCTTTTACGTAGATTTATATGTCGATGGTGTAAATATATATTATTGGGAAATACCTGCTTTCCCGGCCCGGACTTATATCAACTTAACCGCTCCCTTTGACATGGGCTTCACGCCCGGCGGGCATAGCTTTGAGTTTATCGCTGATTCCTATAATGAAGTAACTGAATCTGACGAAACCAACAATGAACGCACCGAGAGTTTTACCTGGACCGAACCTACCACTATTCCTGATATTCCGGCATTGATCTCTCCGGCAAACGGGGTCAATGTTCCCGGGACCATGATTCCTTTCGACTGGGAACATGCTGATAGAGCGAATGATTATTGGATTCAGGTCTCTACGGATAGCGGCTTTACCCAAGTCGTCTTTGATGATGCGATTGGTCCCTATTTATGGGTGGACCTTTATGATTTTGGAGATGACGGCCAGTCCTATTGGTGGCGGGTGAGTGCGGGGAATAGTATCGGTTGGAGTAATTGGTCGAGTGTGTGGACTTTTGTTAATGGCGAGTCTCTTATTCCCGACCCTCCGGTGCTATATTTACCGGAAAATAATGCCGCGGTGGGAGGAACAGCGGTGGATTTCTGGTGGTTCCAATCGGACGGGGCGGATGATTATTGGCTTCAGATTTCCATTGATAGCGGATTTGCTAGTGTAGTCTATGACGAAGCAATAGGAGATTTTACGGGGATAACCCTGGGAGGTTTTAGTGACGACGGGAGGCAGTATTGGTGGCGGGTGTCGGCGGGCAACTGGCTTGGCTGGAGCTCTTGGTCGAGCGTCCGAAGTTTTATTAATGCTGACTCTGTCCCTATCCCGCCGACGTTACTTTCCCCATCTGATGGTAGTGACGTTGACGGAGAGATTATTCTTTTCCGGTGGACACTTTCTTCCGGAGCAGATGACTATTATCTTCAGGTTGCTTCAGATGCCGCCTTTAGCAGCATTTTTTATGAAGGTTCAGCCGGTAATTGGGATTGGAAACTTGTAGTAGGATTTCCTCAAGACGGCACTCAATACTGGTGGCATGTGAAAGCTGGGAATGACTCAGGTTGGAGCGGTTACTCTTCTGCCTTTAACTTTTTCAATACCGACGGTAATGATTATGTAGAAGGAAATGTCTCAGGAATGGTCTTTCCTGAAAATGGAGACGACCCACTCACAGCGAGAGACATTTCTCACGAGACCGTAACCCTGGACAAAGGTGGAGGAGTATTTGTTGAAGGCGAAACAAACATTTCCGGTTATTACCTTATTAGTGACTCCGGAAACGATGTAATCTTCGAGCTCAAAGGGCCCTACTGCCGGGCAATAAATGAAGATACTGCTGAGGCTATTGCCCAGTATCCCATGGCTACTCAGGTAGACCATCTCTGGAATTATGGACTTGTCGATACTCACTTAGATGAGGTAAATGTCTTTTATCACGTTAATTTTATCCATGATTTCTTTAAGAATGACATGGGTTATAATAGCCCGAACCGTTACGGGGGCATCGGGATGGACTATCAGATGCAGGCAAATGTCCATGTGGGAACCAATTTTGGTAATGCGTATTATGATTCCAGTGACCAGAGTATTCATTTCGGCGATGGCGATCTTCAGGGTAATGTTATAAAACCCGCCCGGGGCTCGGATGTAATTTATCACGAGTATACCCATGGGGTAAATGACCATATCTATGATTTACCATACCTGCTGCAACCGGGAACAATGGACGAGGGATTGGCTGATTACTTTGCCTGTTCGGTTACCGGCGACCCCATTATAGGCGAATACGTGCTTCCTTACGGGGCGCGGGACATTGCTCAGAATGTCCATGAAATGCGCTTTGATGACCAGGGGATAAGGAATAAAATCTCTGACCCAGAACCGCCTAATGACTACTGGATCCTTGGTCCAGGGGTTGTTCCGAATGGAAATTCCAGGGATCCTAATTATAATGATTTGGGTTGGGTTCATCATAATTCTGTTGTTTATTCCGGAGCCCTCTGGGATTTCCGGCAAATGCCGGGAGTGGGCAAAGCGGTGGCGGACAAGGTAATATTCAGGCACATTCATGACGGCAAGCCTTTCAATTTCCTGGAAAGTCTTTATGAGATGCTTGAAACTGATGACAACCCCGCCTTAGGATTCGGCGGCGATGGAAATGTCGGCAACGGCACCCCGCATGAGACCCAGATCATACTTGCTTTTGCCCGACACGGAATCTATGATAACGATGATTCCTATGAAGATAACGATACTTTAGCTGACGCGCATGAACTTTCCTCGGGAAGCTATAATAACCTTAAGAGTTACGATAGTGACTGGTATAAAGTTAACTTAAATGTGGGAGACACTCTTACCGCTACCATTAATAATTTTACAAATGCCTATGGCGACTTAGACCTTTATCTTTATGACCCTTCACAAACTCAGATTGATTCTTCCGAGACAACCAATGATAGTGAGACGGTAAGCGTGAGCAGTGTTCCCATCTCGGGTTTTTATTTTATTGAGGTCAGAGGATATAATGGTGCTACCAATTATTATAATTTATCTATTTCGGTAGCAGGAACAGCTGATACTACTCCTCCCATCCCGAACCCGATGACCTGGGAGACCGAACCCTCCGCCCTGACTTCCTCTTCGATTGAGATGACTGCCACTACAGCGGTCGATATTGGCAGTCCTCCCGTAGCGTATTATTTTGAATCTACCAGTGGCAACAGCAGCTCCTGGCAGAGCAGTAGTTCTTACTCTGATTCAGGCCTGAATCCAAATACTCTTTATGATTATAAGGTTAAAGCAAGAGACAGTGCTTCTGTTCCTAATGAGACCGGATATTCAGGGATGATTGAGGTCTATACTGTGGCGGAGACGCCGGGAAGTCCTATAGTAGATAATCCGACTCCTTCAAGTTTGGACGTGGACATTGTTCCCGGACTGAATCCACCTAATACCGAATATGCTATCCATAATGTTACCTTTGATTATTACCTGGATGCTGCCGGCGGCGATAATGGTTCAACCGAGGTCTGGCAAACAGAAAGCACATGGGGAGTAGTTACCGCCACCGGGCTTTCCGCACGGACTCTTTATTCTTTCCGGGTAAAAGCTCGCAATGGTGATGCTGTCGAGACAGGTTTGGGTTCTTCCGGCACGGGAACAACCACCAATACACCGCCTTCGATTACCGGCGTTACAATCACTCCCGACCCGGCTTATACCAATAATGATTTAACTGCTACTCCTTCAGGATGGGATGACGCGGATGGGGACGCAGAAGGCTATCAGTACCAGTGGCAGAAGTTTATCGGCTCCTGGCAGGATATCAGCGGCGCTACCACCGCTACCCTAGCTTCTTCTAATTTCGTTAAAGGAGACCAAATAAAAATAATATGTATCCCTTATGACGGCTATGACCCCGGGGAGGCAAAAGAGGACACTATCACTATTTCAAATACGCCGCCTTCAATTACCAGTGTTACCATTACTCCCGACCCGGCTTATCCCAATAATGATTTAACAGCCACTCCTTCCGGCTGGTCAGATATAGACGGCGATTCTCCTGGTTATCAGTACCAATGGCAGAAAAATGGATCTCCCATCTCAGGGGCTACCACCAATACCCTGGCCTCTACTAATTTTGTTGAAGGAGACCAAATAAAAATAATATGTACTCCTTATGATGGCTATGACCCCGGGGTGGCAAGGGAAGATACTATCACTATTTCTAGTGCTTCTAATACGCCGCCCTCAATTACAAGCGTTACTATCAGCCCTGACCCGGCTTATACCAATAATAATTTAACAGCCACTCCTTCAGGCTGGTATGACGCAGAGGGAGACCCGGAAGGCTATCTCTACCAGTGGTATAAAAACGGATCTCCTATTTCAGGTGCCACCACCGATACCCTGGCTTCTTCTAATTTCGTTAAAGGAGACCAAATAAAAGTAATTTGCACCCCTCATGATGGTAAAGATCCCGGGGAGGCAAAAGAAGATACTGTCACTATTTCCAATACGCCGCCTTTGATTACAAGCGTCACAATCACTCCCGACCCGGCTTATCCCAATAATGATTTAACAGCCACTCCTTCAGGCTGGTATGATGCGGATGGGGACTCTCCGGATTATGCGTATCAGTGGTATAAAAATGGGGCTCTTCTCTCGGGAGCAACTACTAACACCTTAAGTTGCACTACTTATAACATCGGTGAAGATGACGAGTTTAGAATAGTCTGCATCCCCTATGATGGTTATAATTACGGAGTCTCAAAAGAAGATATCGTTACTATCTCTACAGGTTTGGTTTCTCCTGCTGACTTTGACCAGGACGGCAATGTGGACTTTGCAGACTTTGCAACATTTACAGCTGCCTGGCTATCACAGCCGGGTGACCCGAATTGGGACGCGCGCTGCGACTTCAATGATGACGGCATTGTGAATTTCCTGGATTATGCTGTCTTTGCCAACGAATGGAACCCATCCTCGCCAAGCGGACTAACTGCTCAGGCAGTTTCCGCCACCCAGATAGACCTTACATGGCAGGATAATAGTGACGGAGAAGACGGCTTTAAGATAGAAAGAAAAACAGGTGCGGAAGGCACATATGAACAGATAGCCGATGTCGGGCCAAATGTGACTACCTATTCGGATACCGGTTTAACTCCAGGACAGATTTATTATTATCGGGTCTATGCATTTGGCGGCTTCGGTAATTCAGGATACTCCAACGAAGCAAGCGCTGTTGCAGCCTCGCCTGCTGACTTTGACCAGGACGGCGACGTGGACTTTGCAGACTTTGCAGTATTTATTGCAGCTTGGCTGTCACAGCCGGGTGACCCGAATTGGGACGCGCGCTGCGACTTCAATGGTGACGGCATTGTGAATTTCATGGATTACGCTGTCTTTGCTAATGAATGGGGTCCACTCTCGCCGAGCGGATTAACTGCTCAGGCAGTTTCCGCCACCCAGATAGACCTTACATGGCAGGATAACAGTGACGGAGAAGACGGCTTTAAGATAGAAAGAAAAACAGGTGCGGAAGGAACATACGAACAGATAGCCAGCGTTGGCGAGAATGTGGTTACCTATTCTGATACCGGGTTAGAAACCGGACAGACCTATTATTATCGAGTATATGCCTATGGTGACTTCGGCAGTTCCGGATATTCCAATGAAGCAAGCGCTGTTGCAGTCTCTCCCGCCGACTTTGACCAGGATGGAGATGTAGACTTTGCAGACTTTGAAGTATTTATTGCCGCATGGTTATCACAGCCGGGTGACCCGCATTGGGACGCGCGTTGCGACTTCAATGGTGACGGCATTGTGAATTTCCTGGATTACGCTGTCTTTGCCAATGAATGGAACCCACACCCACCGGAGCCATTATCTGCCCAGGCCGTTTCCTCTTCCCAGATAGACCTTACATGGCAGGATAACAGTGACGGAGAGGATGGTTTCAAGATAGAAAGAAAGACGGGTGCCGGAGGAACGTACGAACAGATAGCCAGTATCGGGCCGGATGAGGTTACCTATTCTGATACCGGGTTAGAAGCAGGACAGATGTACTATTACCAAATGTATGCCTTTGGTAATTTTGATAATTCCGGATATTCTAATGAAGCAAATGCCACCACTATTACTAATATCTGGTATGTCGACGATAGTGCCGGTTATTTTCAGGATGGCACATCATGGGCAGATGCATTTCACTATTTACAGGACGCTCTCAATAATCCTTACCTTGAACCTGGCCATGAAATCAGAGTTGCACAAGGGACTTACAAACCCGACCGTGATACAGCGAATCAGAGTGGAACTGGCGATAGGACAGCCACATTCCAACTTATAGACAGCGTGACCATTAAAGGTGGTTATGGTGGCATTGATACAGGGGATCATGATGAACGCGATATAGTATTTTATGAAACTATACTAAGCGGTAACATAAGAGAACCCATTTACGATGATGATAATAGCTATCATGTTATAACCGGGAGCAATACCAACCCCACTGCAATACTCGATGGCTTCACTATTACAGAAGGGAAGGCCTTCTATGTGGGAGCAAGTCCAACTGATGACGAAGTAAGAGGTGCCGGGATGTTTAATAACAATGGCAACCCTACAGTCAAAAACTGTATATTCAAAAATAATGATGCATTTTCTAAGGGTGGGGGTGTATACAATTTCGAATCGTCTCCAGAGTTTACAAACTGTATATTCATCGGAAATGAGGCTATTTACTTAGGAAGCGGAGGTGCAATATATAACCACACTTCTTCACCAAAATTTACAAGCTGTATCTTTAATGATAATTGGAGTAAAGCTGAGGGTGGCGCTATATATAACCGCAACTCTTCCTCCCCAGAAATCACAAACTGCACATTTACTGAAAATAAGAGCGAATTTTACGCCGGTATTATCTATAACTCTAACAGTAACCCTGTAATAACAAACAGTATTTTGCGGAATGGAGGAATAAACGAAATATTTAATTCGGGGACATCAAATCCGGTTGTCACCTATTCTAATATAGCGGGCTCCAACCCCAATGGATACCCTGGTGAAGGTAATATAAACAGTAATCCGTTATTTGTGGATCCAGACAACCCATTACAGGATGGCTTGCGCTTAGCGGAAGGCAGCCCGTGTATTGATGCTGCAAACGATACCATAGCACCTTCTACTGATAAATTAGGCAAAGGACGTGTTGACATTCCCGGGGTAGGAAACGACGGAGGAATAGGTGCCGATATGGGAGCATATGAGTATGTAGAACCTAATGTATGGTATGTTGATGCTGCCCAAACAAACCCGGACCGAGACGGTACATCATGGTACTCCGCCTTTAAATATCTGCAGGACGCACTCAACCATTCTGAAATCCAACCTTATGACGAGATTTGGGTAGCACACGGAACACATAAACCTCATGAGGCAGACTTTTTTGACCCGTCTCCACCCGGCATTTATAGAGGCCCAACATTTCAGTTAAGAAGCCGTTTAACTGTTAAAGGCGGTTATGCTGGATACTATGACACACCACCCGGTGCAAATGAAGATGATCGTGATATAGCAAATTATCAAACTATACTAAGCGGCGACACGGACGGTAATGACGGAAATCCTCCTGATTTTTCCAACTATACCGATAATAGTACCCACGTTGTAAGAGGTATTGGTGCCAACCCTACCGCCATCCTTGATGGGGTAATAATTACAGGAGGAAATGCTACCGGTGGATATGATGCTTCCTTCGGAGGTGGATTATGCAATGCTTATGGTGGAACAGGTAACCCCACAATTACTAATTGTGTATTTAGTTACAACCGAGCTGATTACGGTGGAGGGATATACGGCGAAGCAACTCTTAAAAACTGTATTTTCGACCACAATGTTGGGGGCGCAATACATGGAGGTTCTTTAGAGGTTATAAACAGTGTATTTACCCATAACACTGACGTTGCAATTTATGGTGATGGGAAAATAACTAACTGCACTTTTTACGGAAATATTGGATATGGTGTAGTCAGCAATAATGCAACAATTACCAACTGTGTTCTTTGGAATAACAGTGGAGATGAAATATATGAAGACCCGTACCTACCTTCAAATACTGTTGTCAGTTACTCTAATGTAGAAGGGGGTTACCCCGGAGATTACAACATTGACAGTGACCCCTTGTTTGTAAATGTAAGTAGTCCAGCCGGCAATGATGGTCTATTCTGCACCTTAGATGACGGTTTACAATTGAGTGAAAATAGTCCCTGTCTTGATGTGGCTGATGATATTATTGCTCCTTCTACCGATATCTTAGGCCAGGAGCGGATGGATATCCCTGATACTGGTTTTGCCTTAGCCGATATGGGCGCTTATGAAGCAAGAGCACCTATTTTTATCTCTTCCCCCCAGATCCTTGACCAGCCCTACACTAACTACTATCTCACCCGGGACCTACTGGGAGAAGAAGTAATTCCTAAATGTATCTGGATTCAGGCAGAAGGCATTGTCTTTGACGGCCAGGGCTACTCTATCATCAATCCGTACCTGGAAGACATAATAGTCTTCTGCGAAGCAGATAACATCGTCATAAGAAACTGTAACCTGACTGCTTCTTCGGCACTATCCTCCAGTAATAACGGCAGGGGGCAGGGAATCTACAGCACCGGAAATAACTGCTTGATAGAAGGCAACACCGTAAGCGATACTTTCTGGGGGATTCATGTAATCGGAGAAGGCACGGTAATCCGGAATAATCTTTTAGAAAGAAATGCCAAAGGAATTCATTTAGGAGGCAACAATCACCTGGTTAGAGATAACCTCGCAAGATACAACAACAGATACCAGGGTTGGGGAATGGGAGTCTGGAGAGGAAAATATAACCAGTTTATCAATAACGAGATCCACGGCAATAGATACGGGATTGTCCTCTACGAAGCTGACCATACCCACTTAGAAGACGACCAATACTATAGTAATTCAGTTAGAGACATCTACTTATACGGAAATACCCAGGATGTCAATGCCTACGGAATAACTTACTCTACTATTTACATCAGTTCGGGGGCGGAGTTTAATGAATATCCCTAAGCCAGTTTTCTCACTGCACAGAAAGTAGTAATTACCCTATCCTAAACGACCTCTTAATAACTTGTCCCGCTGTCGAAGAGCCTATATAATAAACCCCACTATGAAAGTATTTATTCAGACTTTCGGCTGTCAGATGAACAAATACGACTCCGAAATCATAAAATCGCTTTTGTTGAAAGAAGGGTATGAATTTACCGGCGCCTGGCAGGAAGCGGATGTAATACTTGTTAATACGTGCAGCGTGAGACAGCATGCGGAGGAAAGAGTATATTCGTATTTATGGAAATGGAGCAAGTATAAGCAAGATAGAAAACCCGAACTGATAATCGGCATATGCGGATGCATGGCGCAAAAAGAGGGGATCAACCTGTTGACAAAAATACCTCGCTTAAATCTTGTATGCGGGACTTACAGTATTCCCAAAATCAATGAATTTGTAAAAGATTTATTAAAAACCAATGGGAAGCGTATTGAAACCTCCGAAGATTATGCGGATTTCTCTCCGCCCGTTTATGAAACAAGAGAGAACAAAATATCCGCGTGGGTGGCTATTATACGTGGGTGCAATAACTACTGCACTTATTGTATTGTGCCTTATGTTAGGGGTAGAGAAACAAGTCGCCCTATAGAAGAAATAGAAGATGAAGTTAAAGAATTAGCACGTAAAGGCACAAAGGAAGTAACACTTCTCGGTCAAAATGTCAATTCTTACGAAACCCCCCTTAGAAATTCTATGGAATTTCAAGGACCAAAGTCCCGGAAATCTTTCAGATTTCTCGGGGGAAAACCGAAAACCGAAAACCAAAGGAGTTTTGCTGAACTTCTAAAGACAATAAATGCGATAGACGGTATAGAGCGTATTAGATTTACCACTTCTCACCCAAAGGATATGTCTATGGCTACTATTGAAGCTGTGAGAGATCTACCTAAAGTATGTGAACATTTACATCTGGCTCTGCAATCCGGTTCCGATAAGATTTTGAAATTGATGAATAGAAGATACACACAGAAACAGTACAAAGGGCTTGTTGATAGAATAAGGAAAACTATTCCAGATGTGAGTATTACCACCGATATAATGGTCGGTTTCCCTACCGAAACCGAAGAAAACTTTATGGATACTTATAATCTTGTCAAAGAAATAGAATTTGATGCGTCTTATATATTTAAGTATTCAACAAGACCGGGAACAAAAGCCGCCGAAATGGAAGACAATGTTCCTGAAGGGATAAAAAAAGAACGGCTAAATAATCTCTTGTCCCTGCAGAAAAAAATAGTGCAGAAGAGAAACGAAAAGTTAATCGGCAAAGAAGTTGAGATTCTTGTTGAAGGATATAACACAAAGAATAAAAGTAAATCATTCGGTGAAACCCCGCATCGTCCCGACGTAAGTCGGGACTGGTGCGTGGGCAAAACACGAAATTTTAAATCCGTCTCTTTTAAAAGCGATAAAGACTTAATCGGTAAACTTGTAAAGGTGAAGATTATAGAGGTAAGGGGTGGGCTGTTGGAGGGGGAAATAGATTAGACCATATATTTTTTGTTTAAAGAAAAAGAGAAATATCCCACAAGAATCAACGAAAGACCCACTACAACAAGTGAAAGAGGCCAACCTAACCCCTTAGTAAAATATTCTCCGGTAATCTTCAAAATATAACCCATTAGATATAATGCACCAAAGGTCAAAAAAGACCTATTTTTAAGGTAAACGCTTAAAAACATAACCACAAAAACAATCCCCGGAAAAGCTATCTCCCAGAAAACGTTTTGTTGAGGAGACCAACCGCCAAGCGCAAGCGCTGCCGCAAGAAATCCAAACACTCCAAATCCATATAGAATCCCACTAAGGGTCTTTTTTTCGCCTTGCGAAAAGTAATATCCCAATAACATATACGACAATCCAACAAATAAAACTCGATATTCATAAAGTTTAAAATCGCGGCCAATTGGATTATTTCCTAAAAGTAAATTCGTAAAACTAAAAAATAACCATGTTCCGAATATAATATTAAAAAAGATGAAAATATCTCTTCTAAAAACAAAATAAGATAACAGATAAGTAGCGAAAAGTATTCCTGAAACTAAAGTTTGAGCATAACTTCCCCAATCTAATCCGGCGTTATCAAAAACTACATATAGACCAAGTGGCATAACTAGTGCAGAAATAAAATAAAATGCCTGTCCTACCATATCAAGTTTTTCATAACGACTAAACAAAACACCGACAAAGTAAGAAGCTATCCCAGCTCCAAGTGTAGCAATTATCTTCGTGAAGATATTCAATTGCTCCCAATTTTGCCAAATCAACATAGAAATGCCGATGGAAACAATTGCTCCGCCGATAAAATATAGTATTTCTGAAACACCTAAATGATGAACAGACAAAATATCCTTTTTGACTTTAGCCCCCGTATTATAAGCATCAATCAATTCACCTTTAGTTATAAGACCTTTTTCAGCGGAATTCTTTATCTGTTGCAATAATTCTTCTTTTTCCATAAATTTCAATCCATTATCCACGCAATAAAATAAGTATGGTAGTAGGAATAACTATCTGTTTGAAGGTTTAATTTTTTGGATGTATTATGACCTTTGATATACCATGTTCGATAATTTCTCCCTCCTCCAAAAAAAAGTGAGGTAAAGTCATAATAATAATCCCCTCGAATAACTTCAAAGCCATCGGGAGAGATACGATTTGAATTTACAGCAAGTTTCTGAGCATCTTCAAAAGATATTTCTCTACTGTCATTTTTTACAGTATCATGTAAAAAAAGTTTTGGGTTACTACGTGGGGAATTATTTTCAGGATACTTAATGTCATTCCTTACCAATCTACTGTTGTTAACCGAATAAATGTCTCTATTTCGGTAATCTCCACCTGTGATATATAAAAAGTTATACTTAGGGGATGGAGCAAATAATCCTGGCAGGTAGATACTGGCTGCAACAAAAAGAATCATTAAGATGGGAATAGCTATCCCAACTATAAGAGGAACATTCTTCTTATCCATATAAGTGACATCATACTAACAAAATCCTTCTTTAGAAGCAATGCAAATAACTTAGCATAATGTCCCTTGCGTAAACGCTCGTAAATTCTGTCGTTTCACTCCATAATTTACTTCGCACGCTTCGGGATAAATTTTTTACTCTTAGTTTTAGAATTAGCCCTAAAACCACGTAAGGTTTAGGGCCATGAACCGAACTTTGTTCTGGTTCATGGCTGCCCAGCCTGGACTCGAACCAGGAAAACAAGATCCAGAATCTTGCGTGTTACCGATTACACCACCGGGCAATTTATAGTTTCTCTTAACATCAACTTTAAAGCTTTTTTACCTTTAGTAGTCTTAAAATACTTTTCTCGTCTTCTTGCATCTTTATCTGAAGCAAAAGCCTCAAAAAATACAAGCTCAGGCTGATGAAATCGTGACGTAGAATATGCTTTCTTATTTTTGTGCTCTTGCAATCTTCTTTCTAAATTAGCTGTATATCCAATATAAAACTTTTGATCTATTTTACTCCAAAGAATATAAACATAATACATTTTAGCCAATATTTAAGAGATCCAGCCCGTGAACTAGAACAAAGTTCAGTTCAGGGCTGCCATGAATCCATCTTCGATGTGGTTCATGGCAGAATCTTGCGTGTTACCGATTACACCACCGGGCAATTTGTCTTTTGAACCAAGATTATAGCAACGTCATCTTTAGTAATCAATTTTGTAATTATTCGGAAGTTTTGATAAAATTCGTCCACCCCGTTAGAGATAAGTCGTCATTAGACGACTGTTTCTTATGGGGAGCTTGAAATACAATCTTATTGTTTTTAATATGGGTTAATTGTATATAAACAATTTTAAAGTTAATCTCTAACGGGGCAAGCTATGATTAGAAAAAACAAATACAATATAGCTGTTGTAGGTGCCACCGGTGTGGTTGGCATCGAAATGGCAAAAGTGCTTGAAGAGAGGAATTTCCCTGTCGATAGATTTTTGCCTCTTGCTTCCGAGCGGTCTTCAGGCAGACAAGTATCTTTTAAGGGGAAACAAATAGATGTAATTGTTCTTGATGAGAACTCTTTTAAAGGCATAGATATCGCTCTTTTTTCCGCAGGCGCGACTATAAGCAAAAAATTCGCGCCGATAGCCGCTAAAGACGGTGCGGTTGTAATAGACAATTCAAGCGCATGGAGAATGGATACTGAAATTCCTTTGGTAGTTCCGGAGGTAAATCCCGAAGAAGCATTAAAGCATAAAGGGATAATAGCTAATCCTAACTGTTCAACCATTCAGCTCGTTGTCGTTTTGAAACCTATCCACGATGCAGCTAAAATAAAAAGAGTTGTAGTTAGCACTTACCAATCCGTTTCAGGATGGGGAAAAGAAGCAGTCGAGCAATTGATAGAGGAAATAAAATCAATTGCCTCAAGAGAAAATTTTAACTATAAAAACACCCAAAATATAGAAAAAGTTTTGCCTGCTCAAATAGCGTTTAACGTTATTCCTCATATAGATGTATTTGAAAAGAACGATTACACAAAAGAAGAG
Organism: uncultured bacterium; assembly: GCA_964573245.1. GTDB lineage: Bacteria > CAIJMQ01 > CAIJMQ01 > CAIJMQ01 > CAIJMQ01 > CAZNJA01. Next base: position 9,065 of record CAZNJA010000001.1, on the reverse strand, counting down.
ATGAAATGTGTTAACGAGACCAGAAAAATCATGAAAGAGCCAGAACTTGCCGTTACCGCAACTTGTGTGAGAGTTCCCGTATTTAGAAGTCATTCCGAAGCAGTAAACATACAAACCGAAAAGAAGCTCTCGGCTCAAGAAGCAAAAAATATTCTAAGCGGTGCTCTTGGGGTAAAAGTGATTGATAATCCTGCGTCTTCTGTTTACCCTTTAGCACTTGACTGCGATGGCAAAGACGAGGTCTTTGTAGGTAGAATAAGAGAAGACGAATCTATCGAAAACGGGCTGAATTTGTGGATTGTCTCGGATAATCTGCGCAAAGGTGCAGCTTTGAATGCTGTCCAAATAGCAGAGCTTTTAATTACGAAGGATGCAGGATGAAGGACGATAAATAAAAATGTCCCTCGTCTCAGTTCTGACTTTATGTCGGGACGGTGTCGTCCGTCGTAAATGCGTTTAATTAATTGGCGCTATCGTCTAGCGGCCTAGGACAGATGGTTCTCAGCCATCAGACCGGGGTTCGACTCCCCGTAGCGCCACTAAAAAGCATGAGTTTAAACAAACCATTTGGATTGGCTTTAATTCTTTCTGTCGGTTGGCATCTTTTTTGGGGGTTGTTTTTTGATTTATCATTAGAGGAGAAGCAAGTATGCTCCGACAAACAGAGTGTCTCGGTATATTATGCAGGCAAAAGCCCCATAGCAAAATACACAGCGATGCACGAAGTTGGCATTACAAGTTCCGTTCTGCCGCCTCCGAGTTTACCCAAAACAGATATTCTTCGCCCGCCTTTGCCTTCCAAAAACCTGCCGCAAACCGAAGATGAAATATTATCTCAAAGAACAAAAGAATTAAACGAATATAAAATGGAAATTGTTTTTAAGGAAGATCTTGAACCGACGATATACAGAAAGCCTTTGCCTGATTGGGTTCTTCCCGAAGAATCCATAAAACAGAAAGAAGAAATTATTAACTGGGAAACGGGGAAAAGAGAAGTTGTGCAAAGTTATTATCCGCCGCTACCCGAATGGGCTAAAGAAGCAAAAATAATTTCAAAGGTAACAATTCAGTTCACTGTTTCGGCAAACGGCGAAGTAAAAGAGGCACAAGTAGAAAAATCTTCAGGAGAAACGAGATTGGACATTTTGGCAACAAACTATTTAAGAAGGTGGAAATTCGTGCCATCCGACAAAAACGAAGAATCCAAGGGATCAATTATTATAAACTTTGATACAAACTAATGAATAACGAGATATTAATTTTCGGCTCTCTGGCATTTGACAGCGTCCAAACGCCTTTCGGCAAAAGAAAAAATATCCTCGGTGGTTCGGCAACGCATGCCGCTATATCCGCGAGTTATTTCACGACTCCTATAATAGTTTCTGCAGTGGGAGAAGACTTTCTTGATGAACATATGCAACTGTTAAAGAAAAACAAAATAAATATAAAAAACTTAGAACGCAAAAAGGGAAAAACCTTTGCATGGGAAGCAAGATACGGCAACAACCCTAACGAAAGAGAAGTTTTAGCAACATACGAGAATGTGCTTAAAGACTACTCACCTTCACTTTTGCCCGAACATAAAAAAACCAAATATGTGTTTCTTGCAAATAATTCTCCCGCCTCGCAAATAATGCTTCTGGACCAACTCGAATCCGCCGAATTCGTTATATGGGACACAATGACGTTTTGGATAGATAAGTACACTGACCAGATATTGAAAATTCTTCCAAGAGTAGATATCGCTCTCTTTAACGATTTCGAAGCAATGCATTTTTCAAAAGAAACCAATCTCATAAAAGCAGGCAAAAAAATTCTGTCAAAAGGGGTCAAAAAAGGAGTAGTAATCAAGAAAGGCGAACATGGTTCTTTTTTGTTTACACATTCCTTTACACTGCATCTGCCCGCCTATCCATTGGAAGAGGTGAAAGACCCCACAGGAGCAGGAGATAGTTTTGCGGGGGGGCTTATTGGGTTTCTGGCCAAAACAGGCAAGGTAGACGACAATAGTTTGAAGAAGGCTATGGCCTATGGTACAATTATGGCGTCTTTGACTGTCGAAGAATTCGGTGCAGACAGGTTCAAAAAACTGAAAAAAAAGGATATATACAAAAGACTGCGCGAACTTAAAAAATTAATTAAATTTTAAGAAAAAGTTTAAAATTTCTTGCCTGCAAAACAAATTAATGTGCTCTCCCCAAAAAAATATAAAATTAGCGCGGGTGTAGTTCAATGGTAGAGCGCAAGCTTCCCAAGCTTGATGTTGGGGGTTCGAATCCCCTCGCCCGCTCCAAAGATGAAAAAAACGTTGTGCGTTTTATTTGTTATATTTCTTGCCGGTTGCGCAAGAACCGCCTATAAAGCAGACAAAACATCGTTATACCCAAATGGAGTTTATCATAGAGTAAAGCGGGGAGAAACTTTATGGCAAATTGCCAGAAACTACTATGCAGACATGGAACAGATAAAATCATACAACAATATTAAAAACGTGGAAAGCCTAAAAACGGGAAGCATAATTTTTATCCCTGAAGCTACAAATAAATATTTTCATGCTGAAATAGGTAAAGAAGGGTTTATATGGCCTGCTAATGGTAGAATAGTGTCGGATTTTGACTTCGAAAGCGGAGGCATTTCAAAAGGGATAGGCATTTCTCTGCCAATAGGCAGTCAAATAAGGGCATCCAGAGAAGGCACAGTTACTTATGCCGATGTTTTGAGAGGTTATGGGAAAGTTATAATTATAGACCACCAAGATGGATTCTTTACCGTTTATGCGCACAATTCCCAACTATTGGTTAAGGAAAACAGCACTGTAAAAAAGGGTGAATTGATAGCCTTTTCCGGCAGTTCAGGGTATTGCAAAAACCCATCATTGCATTTTGAGATAAGAAAGGAGAATGTTCCGCAAAACCCGCGGAATTATCTTCCATGAAAAAAAGCAAAAATATAAAAAAAATAATTATTATAACGTCATTACTTGCTGTTTATTATCTGTTGTTGGTCAGCAAAATTTCCGCCTATTGGGAGTGGACACCCGAAACCGATAAATGGATAAACCCCAAATATTATGTGGGAGAAACTTCTTCGGAACAATGGACGATAGCAACAAATACTTATAATGCGGGAGATTATGAAAGCGCTTTAAGAGAATTCCAAAAATTGTTGGAATACTTTCCTACAAGCGAAGAAGCTCCCGAAGCGCAATTCATGCTGGGAGATTGTCAAGAAAAGCTAGGGCTTCCGTATGAAGCTTGTCAAAGTTACCAACAGACGATAGACAAGTTCCCTTCCACAAATAGATTAAAAGAAATCGTTGAAAGGCAGAAAAAAATAGCTGATTACTTTTATGACAAGCAGTCCGGAGATATATCCATAAAAGAAAAAGCCAAGGGACTTTTTACGATTAGCAACTGGGAAAAAGCCGCCAATATTTACCAAATGGCGATTAAAAATTATCCTTACTACGAAAAAGCCGACCAAATGCAATTTAGAATAGCGAATTGTTATATGAGGCTTGAGAAATACGAAATAGCCCGCATTGAATTCGAGAAATTTTCTTCTCAATATTCTAATTCCGCATTGATTGAAGAGAGCGAATATTTAAAATCCATGTGTTGGCTAAACGAATCCATGAAATTTCCGAACAGCGAACAATTTTTTGAGAATGCAATAAAAAATTTCGAAGAATTCATAAATAAATATCCTCAAAGCGAATTTTCCGAAGACGCGAAGAAACAGTTAAAAAAACTAAATGACCGCAAAAGCGAAAGAATCTATGAGATTGCAAGATTCTACGAAAAAAACAAGGAACCCAACTCGGCAAAAATCTATTACCTGCAAATCATAGAAAACTTCCCCGATTCGATATGGGCAGAACAGGCCAAATCCCACTTGAAGAACCTGGAGTAACAATGAAAGTTAAAACCATAACAGTTCGCCGCATCCTTCCCATTTTTTTTGCCATCTTCTTATTATTTTCGATAGGATGCGGATATAAGCCTTTTATCCCGACAAGAGAACACATAAAAACCGTTTATGTCCCAACATTCAAAAACTCTACATATTATCCCAACGTTTCATCTACTGTAACTGATGCCTTGATAAGAGAAATTATCCTTGACGGCACTTTTAAACTTGCTGGTGAAGAAAATGCTCAAGCCGTTATAACTGGCGAAGTAAAAGATTTTAAAAGGACCGCGACGATTTACGACGAAGAAGACAATATCATCGGCGGAAGTTTAACTATAGAAGTCAATATAAAATTTTTATCCGCTCCAAAAAAAGAAATCCTTTGGGAAGGAACTTTCGAGGAAAGCGAATCGGTCAACTATTTTCTCGCCGGCAGTCTGGCAAAAACAGAAAACGAAATAACTCAGTGGGTAGCGGAAAAAATAGCACGAAGTGTAATAGAACAAATTACAGAGCCGTGGTAAACCTCCGTTAGAGAAAACTCTCCAACGGCGCAAGCTTGCTAAAGGATGAAAACAGACAACATTTTAAAGGAATTTGAAAATAAAAACTTCTCTAAAATATATTTTTGGGAAGGGGAAGAGGAAGCTTTTAAAAACGAAGTTTTACAAAGTTTAAAGAAAAAAATAACTTATCCGGATTTTAACTGGAGCGTTCGCTACGGCGAAGAAATAGAATCTAAAGAATTATTTTCTTCTATTTTTTCTCTTCCTTTCTTATCGCAGTTAAAAATAATAGCGATAAGAAATGCTTCGGATTTACCTTTGGAAATCATAACACATTTAAGTAAGAATACAGACAAAATCCCGTCAACCAACTGTTTGATTCTATCTGACTCAAAAATCTCTGCATCGTTAAGACAGCTCATATCAAAGAGTGCAAAGACAATCTCTTTTTCAAAACCAACCCGGCTACAAATCAAAGCATGGGCTTTAAAAAAATTAAAGGAAGAGGGCAAATTCATAGATGCGGACGCATTCTCATTGCTTTTAGAAAACTCCGGAGCAAACTTTTCGCTTTTTGCAAGAGAATTAGACAAATTAATCGTCTACCTAAACAACAAGAAAACCATAGAGATTGAAGATATTAAAAAAGTAGGCACTAACGTTAAAACACATGACATCTTTGAATTAATAGATAATATAAGCAAAAAAAATGCGCGCTGCAGTCTAGGCATTTTCCGAGAACTATTATTCGCCGGAACATCCGCGCAGCAAATTATCGGAATGTTGAGGTGGCAATTTACAAAACTATGGGAAGTAAAATCTATGATTTCAAAGGGGAGCAATAATTATAAGGCATTAGAACAAGCAAAAATCCCGTATTTCAAAAGAAACGAATTCCTAAAGCATACAAAAACCTTTAGTTGGAAAGATTTACAAGCGGACTTCAATCTCTTGCTTGATGCGGATACGCAAATAAAAAGGGGGGCAGAGCCAAGCTTAACTATGGAGTTACTGCTACTTAAAATTATAAAATAAGCCCTTGACCTCAGGGAACCTATTTAGATACAGGATTTTTGAGCTTTTTGCTGATTAGGGATTTTTTCCTTCCAGCAGTATTTTTGTGAAGAACTCCTTTTGTAACAGCTTTGTCTATCAGAGAGACAGCCTTATTAAAAAGAGAGATTAACTCTTGCTTATCCTTCTCTTCCTCAATCGCAATTTCAAGTTTTTTGATCGCCGTTTTAAAGGATTTCCTGACTCTCCTGTTCCTAAGATTTCTTTCTTTTGCTTGTCTTGCTCTTTTTAAAGAAGATTTAGTAGCCATTTTGTTATATTTGTCCTAATATTTAGGACGGTATGTTACTATACTAGCACTCTTGTGTCAACTTTTTACCACCATTCACGTCTAAAGAATGAAAACTAAATTGGACACTTTCAAAAGACTACAAGAAAAAATCATACAGGGAGATAAAAAAGCGATGGTAAGATTTGTAGAGATTACATATCCCAACATGTTTCAGACAGCGTTTAGCATAATCCGCAATGTTCATGACGCGGAAGATATATGTCAGGAATCTTTCTTGCATTTTTTCAGCTCTCTACCTAAATTCGAGGGGAAATCCTCTTTGCAAACATGGTTGTATAGGATTACGGTAAATTGCGCAATAGACATTTTAAGAGCGCGCAAGACAAAAATAACAGAATTGAACGAAGATTTTATAAATGGGAAAGACGAACCTTCAAAAACTATCGAAAATAAGGAATTGTCCCTAAAAGTTCATGACGCTATCGAAAAACTGGGCGCGCAACAACGAGCAGTTTTTACTCTTAAACATTTCAACGGTCTTAAGTTTGAAGAGATATCGCAAATTATGGGAATTTCACCTAGCACCGCAAAAACTCATTTTTACAGAGCGATAGGGGGTTTAAGAGAATCCCTTCGCGAATACGTAAAGGAGCAGCAAACATGAAATGCGAAACGGTTAAAGAATATCTCCCTTTTTATTATCACAATGATTTGGACAAAACAAAAATGTCCGAGATAAAAACACACATAAAAAACTGTACAAACTGCAAGAGAGAATTCAATTGTCTGAAAAAGACGCTCAAATTAGTCGAAAAGGAAGAAAAAATCGGATTAAACTTTATACAAAAACGTATTTTACTTAATAGAATACTCAAATCCGCCGGACTTCAAAAAGAAAGAATATTTCTCCAGAGAAAACGCGCATTCGCGTTCGGCTCAAGTTTTGCCGCAACAGCACTTTTGCTTTTCTTTTTATTACTGAACATTAAAACTTCGGATATGAAGCTAAATTGGCAAAATAATTATTTTACATATAAAACAGAACAGTTAGAGGAATCAATAGCAGATATACATAAAATTATTGCAGGAGAAACAATTCAATCAGCAGAAGGGTATAGTATAGATGTAGAAATTAACAGTATATACGAAGATATAGAAGAAATAACAGCTTTTTTATCAATATGAGAGGAGGTGAAGAAAAATGAGAAAGTTAATAGTTACCACACTGGTTCTTCTTTTGGCATTAAGCTTTACACTGTATGCACAGCCGATGGAAAGACGCTTTGCAGAAGCAGGGTCTAAAGGAATGCTGGGCGGAGAATATTTGGGGGGAGGACAGCATAAAGGAATGTCCCCAAAAAAAGACATGGACCCCGAAATGCAGAAAATGATGAAACAGATGCAAGAGCTGAATCAAGAAGCCATGGAATTAGCCAAAGAGTATAAGGAGGAAACTTCCCAAAGAAACAAAGAAAAAATAAAGAGTAAAATGGAGGGTATCCTTGACAAAGCATTCGATTTAAAACTGGAAACAGGGGAAAAAGCTGTCGAAAAGCTTAAAGATAAAGTTGCCGAACTTGAAGAATCGCTTCAGAAACGGAAATCTTACAAAGATGAAATTATAGAAAACCGTCTCAAGAAACTTCTGGGAGAAGAAAAACGTCTCGGATGGTAATCAATGCCATTGAAGAATTGTTATATCACGAAAACTCTATTCCCTTGTAAAAATAGGGAATAGAGTTTTCAGTCTAACTAAGAATAGTATGAATATAAAATTTTATTTTAGTTCCTTACCTAATTAGGTATTTGAGCAACATTGTTCCGTTACTTCTTGAGAAGACTATTTACTTATACTTTAGATATCCTCTATTGTCTTCTCTTTCGGATGTAGGCAATGACATTATTTCTTCTGCATCTTTCATTGTCGCTCTGTCTTCCTGCAAAACTCTTTGCGCCTTTTCTTCCGTAAGTATTATGGGTGATATAAATACCACCAAATCAGTCCTTGTCTCTGCCTCGTCAGTTGACCTGAACAAAAGTCCAAGTAAAGGTATATCACCCAAAAAAGGCACTTTCGTAACTGTTGTTGTGGTTTCACTGCGCAGCAATCCTCCGATGACAATAGTTCCTTCATCTTTAACAGTTATTATTGTTTTGGCGGAACGTCTTGTCCTGTCCACAGCCTCATCCTCAAAATAGGGCGAAGCGTTTGCAGAAGTTACGGAAGGCTCCACCTCCAATATAACATCTCCATCATCTGTAATATGCGGAGTAGCAACTAACTCCACTCCGATATCAGCATATATCGGTTCTCTACTTACCACATAGCCAGAATCGTTATAAACAGTTTTCATAGCTATCGCTATATTATTAATGATATTAATACTGGCAGAATGGTCATTCTGGACGGCAATTCTTGGTTGAGCCAAAACTTTTGCCAATCCTTTTGTCTCAAGTGCTTTTATGGAAGCGCTTAATTCTGCGAACGATATTTGCCCGAAATTAAAAGTTGGAGACTGCCCAGTCCCTCCAGCCCAACCGCCGGTTTCATTATAAATTTGTTCCAACTTTCGATATGTTGTTGGTCTATCCGTATAAAAAGGAAAAGCAGTTTGCTGAACTGCTCCTGAAGCAGTAATGCCAACACCCCACTCAACACCTAATTCTTTACTAGCCTGCGTAGATAACTCCACTATATCTGCCCGAATTAGAACCTGAGGCAAAGAACGGTCTAATTTAGTTATCAATTCTCTTACTTCTGATACATTTCTTGGCAAATCTTTAATGATCACGGTGTTGGTTCTTGTGTCTATACTTACTTTCCCATGAGGAGAAAGAGTATTTTTTACAATCTCGCCAATATCTTCCGCTTTTGCATACTTCAGTGTAGCTACGTCTATTTCCAAAGGTAAAGTCTCAGGCATCTCTTCTATAATATATATATCCGTATCTTTTCTACGAGTATAATCCAAACCATGCATACTTAAGATAGCATCGAGAGCATCTTTGCCCCCAACATCGGGTAAATATATGGAAACCAATTTATCAGACAAATCTGAATTTATAACAAACTTCATCCCAGTTTTCTGGGTTATCAATCTTAATGCATCTTCCAATTTTACGTTTTTCAAATCTAAAGTAAGCATGCTTTCGGAAGATGTTTCAACCTCACCATTTATCTGTTCTTGCGCAAAAATTTGACCAGACAAAATCAACGCAATACTAATAAGTAAGAACAGGGATATCTTTCTCATCCCTTATACCCTCCGTTTTAGGTTGTTTTTCTACTTCTTTCCCAACATCTGTTAACCCCTCAATAAAAAGATGTTTCTCTTTTCCTT